>CAMOBD010000025.1 GCA_946578345.1 uncultured Clostridium sp. | reverse complement strand
TTTTCCCGTTAATGTTTAAAAAATTTTAGGACATTTTCAAAAACTATTGACATACAAAATAAAGTTTTTTTAAATAAATATTTTTTTGTATTGACTTTTTTTTCCCTTTTTTGATATTATATACAAATATTGTGGATAACTATGTGTATATGTGCATAACTTATACATTTATATATATTTTTATTAAACTTTGGAAGGATTGAATATCATGCAAAAAGAAGAATTAAATGAATTACTAACAAAAGCAAAAGAACTTTTAAGAGAAGAAATGACTCCCATAGCTTATAGCACATGGATAAGAGAATTGGACATAGAAAGCGCTGATAATAACAATATAGTTTTAGTAGCAATTGATCCTTTTCAAAAAGAATCTCTTTCAAGATATCTTGATTTAATTAGAAATACTTTTAGTTATATTACAAATAGAAATTGTGAAATCCAAATAATACTAAAAGATGATGTCGCTGAAAAAGATTTAAAAGCTGCAAAACAATTATCAAATCCTACAACAAGTTATCCATCAACACTTAATCCAAAGTATACATTTGATAGCTTTGTAGTCGGAAATAATAATAGGTTTGCTCATGCTGCAGCTTTATCAGTTGCAGAAGCTCCTGCTACTGCGTATAATCCACTTTTTATCTATGGGGGTGTTGGATTAGGTAAAACTCATTTAATGCAGGCTATAGCAAATGAAATATTATTAAATAATAGAAATGCCAAAATTCTATATGTTACTTCTGAAACATTTACTAACCAACTAATAAATGCTATTAAAGATGGAAAAAATGAAATGTTTAGAAATAAATATAGAAATATTGATGTCCTTTTGATAGATGATATACAATTTATCGCAGGAAAAGAGACATGTCAGGAAGAGTTTTTCCACACATTTAACACTTTACATGAAAATGGAAAACAAATTATTATTTCAAGTGATAAACCACCAAAAGATATTAAGTTATTAGAAGATAGATTAAAATCTAGATTTGAATGGGGCTTAATTGCAGATATTTCAAATCCAGATTATGAAACACGTTTAGCAATCCTTAGAAAGAAAGCTCAATTAGATAATATTATAATTGATGATGAAATTCTAAGTGATATAGCAACAAAAATAGATTCAAACATAAGAGAACTCGAAGGAGTTTTAAATAAACTAATTGCAAATGCATCATTGACAGGCTCTCAAATAACAATAGAAATGGCAGAAAAAGCAATAAATGATGTTGTAACGAAAAAAGATAAAGTTCTTTCTTTAGAACTTATCCAAGAAACAGTATCGAAATACTTCAATGTAACAGTCGAAGAGCTAAAAGGGGTAAAAAGGTCAAATGATGTAACATTTCCAAGACAAATTGCTATGTACTTATGCAGAAATGTTGCCCAACTTCCTCTAACTAAGATAGGGGAAGGTTTTGGAAAAAGAGACCATACCACTGTAATACACGCATGTACAAAAATAGAAAAAGAAATACAAAACAATATTAGTACAAAAAGAATTGTGGAAAGTGTGAAAAACATATTGTTAAATGACAAATAATTGTGGTTAAACGATTTGAATGATTTTTTTAAAAAATGCGTTTGTTAAAAAAATGTTTGCAAACGAAACTGGAAACTTTACTTACGGAACAGCGGAAAAGGATATCCACATACAAATGTGAAAAGTCTGTTAATAAACTGTTGATATCTAAGTTTTCCACATCAGAAAAATTTTTCTGTAGATAAGTTTTATAATTTTCCACGAAGTTATTCACATCAAAAACTATAGGGACATAAGGTTTCCACATAGTTTTCCACATTATCCACATGACCTACTACTACTACTACTAAAAATATTATATTATTTATAAAGGAGAGAAAAGCGAAATGAAAATTGTTTGTGAAAAGGATAATATCCTTAAAGCCCTTAATTCCGTAACAAAAGCGGTAGCTACAAAAACAACAATGCCTATACTAGAAGGAATATTAATTCAAACAAATGATAATGAAGTAAAGTTTACAACATATGATTTAGAAATAGGTATAGAATATATTATAAGTTGTGAAGTTAAAGAACAAGGTGCAACAGTTGTTAATGCTATAATGTTTAGTGAAATTATAAGAAGATTACCTGATTCTGAAATAAAAATAACTTTAGATGAAAAAAATTTATTAGTTATTGAATGTGAAGGTTCTTTATATAAATTAGCAACAATGAATCCAGAAGAATTTCCAGAATTACCACAAATAAGTATTGAAAATTCTATAGAAATGGAACAAAATTCACTAAAAGATATGATAAGAAAAACAATTTTTGCAGTAAGCACAGAAGAAAATAGACCAATTTTTACTGGATGTTTGTTTGAAATAAAAAATAACAAATTAAATGTAGTAGCAGTTGATGGATTTAGATTAGCTTGGAAGAGTAAATTCTTACAAAACAAAATAAATGATTTTACAGCTGTAATTCCAGGAAGAACATTAAATGAAATAAATAAAATTATATTAGATTCTTATGATATGATAAAAATAGGAGTTGCAAAAAATCAAGCATTATTTGAAATGGAAAACTGTAAAGTTGTTACTAGATTATTAGATGGAGAATTTTTAAATTATTCAAGTGTAATTCCAGAAAATTGGGAAACAAGAATACGTGTAGATAAAAGTCAAATACAAAATTGCTTTGAAAGAATTAGTTTAATTTCTTCATCAAGTATTGAAAAAGAGAAAAAGTACCCTGTAAAAGTAAATGTAGATATAGGAAAAGTAACTATTTCTTGTACAAATCAAACTGGTGATGCTAAAGAAGAAATGTATGTTACTACAGAAGGAAAAAATTTGGAAGCAGGATTTAATCCAAAATATTTCCTAGATGCTTTAAGAGCAATTGATGATCAAGAAGTATTTATAGATTTTGGTACAAGCATTTCACCATGTATAATTAGACCTGCCCAAGAGGGCGGAGATTATATTTATATGGTTCTTCCTATCCGAATGAAAGAATAAATTTCTTGAAAAAATAATTAAGTTTTGACGTTGTTAAACTTCGGTGCGAAAATCCTCAACGTGCAAAAAGCACGCCTCCGGTTTTCTTCCTCGTTTGCCTAGTCAAAACATTAATTCTTTTTCCAAGCAGCAGAAGAAGAAAGAGTTGAAAAAAATGTTTACAATTAAAATTCACGCGCCTAGCCAAAAATCAATTCTTTTTCAAACAGAAAAAATAGATATTAAATTAAAACAGCAATTCTTAAAAAGCAAGAAGAAAAAATAAAAATTATTTACAATTATCTGAGAATTTTACAATACTTATCCACATTTTTGTGGACAAGTAGGAGGAAAATGTGTAGGAAACTGTATTTACTAAAATTTTATATACAATAAACATTTTTTATCCACATTCACTAAGATATTGAAAAACATATATTTACAGAAGTTGTACACATGAGTTATCCACATTTTGTGGATAAGTAGGTGTATAACTTAGGGAAAATTGAATGTGAATAAGCAAAGGACATTAAAATGTACATAGAAAAAATAAAATTAAACAATTTTAGAAATTATGAACAATTAGAATTAGATTTAAATAAAGATATTAACATCATATATGGAAATAATGCACAGGGAAAGACTAATATTTTAGAGGCTATATTTTTAAGTAGTTTTGGAAAATCTTTTAGAACAAATAAAGAAAAAGAAATGATAAGATTTAATGAACAAAGTTGTTTAGTTGAAATCTTTTATCAAAAAAAGGATAGAGATGGAAAAGTAAAAATTGAGATTGGAAATAAAAAGCAAATCAGCTTAAATGGAATTAAATTAAAAAAACTAAGTGAATTATTAGGTAATATTAATATTGTAATTTTTACACCTGATGATATAAATATTCTAAAAGATGGACCTGCAAGTAGAAGACGTTTTTTAGATATGATGATTGGACAACTTAGACCTAATTATGTGTATAATTTAAACATGTATTTAAAAACTATTGAACAAAGAAATAATTATTTAAGACAAATAAGGGAAGAAAATAAGCCAGAAGAAATGTTAGAAATTTGGGATGAAAATCTAGCAGAGTATGGTGAAAAAATATATATTTATAGAAATGAGTTTATAAATAAAATATTAAATAAAATAAATAATATTCACAAAAATATTACTGATGCAAAAGAAGAAATCAGAATAGAATATTTATCTAATTGTGATAATAAAGAAAATTATTTAAAATTATTAAAAGAAAGAAGAAAATTAGATATAATTAAAGGATATACAACAAAAGGTATACATAGAGATGATTTTGTGATATATATAAATGATAAAGAAGTAAGCACTTATGGCTCACAAGGTCAGAATAGAACAGCAGTATTATCATTAAAACTTTCTGAGTTACAAGTAGTCTATGATGAAATAGGAGAATATCCAATTTTACTTTTAGATGATTTTATGTCAGAGTTAGATGAAGTAAGAAGAAAGAATTTTTTAAATAATATAAAAAATACACAAGTAATACTTACTGGTACTGATAAAATAGAACTTTCAGATGTAGAGTATAGTATTTTTAATGTAAAAGAGGGAAAAATAATAAATTAATATTTCTTGAGAAAGAAAGGATTAAGTTTATGTATGTTCATATAGGAAAAGATGTTGTAATAAATTCTGATAATATTATATCAATTTTAGATATTGAAGCATTAGAAAAAAAGAAAAATTTAGAAGAAGTATTACAAAATTTAAAAATTAGTGATAAAATAATAGATGTATCTGATGAAAATAAAAAATCTTTGATAATAATTCAAAAAAATAATGAAACTTTTGGATACATAACTAATATATCAACTACTACATTAGCAAAGAGAGCAGGAAAATAATAATTAAAATATATGTGGTAAATAAAACTACAAAAGCAAAATAAATCTTTTTATCTAACAGGAAATTTCTCATTTCCTATTAGATAAAAATGGCTGAAATCGCTATCGCCTTTGAGATTTCCTTCTTACAGTCGGAAACTCAAATCGGCACGAACAAAGGGCGACCAAGGTCGCTTTGTTCAGAAATGCTAGAAAGGAAGGAATAAGTAATGGAAAAATTTGAGCATGAGTATGGGGTAGAACAAATACAAGTATTGGAAGGATTAGAAGCAGTTAGAAAAAGACCAGGTATGTATATAGGTAGTGTATCTATCAGAGGATTACATCATTTGGTTTATGAAATAGTTGATAACTGTGTTGATGAAGCTTTAGCTGGATATTGTACAGAAATTGATATAAAAATAGAGCCAGGAAATATTATATCAGTACAAGATAATGGTAGAGGTATTCCTGTTGGTATACATCCTAAAACAAAAATATCAGCTGCAGAAACAGTTTATACAAAATTGCATGCAGGTGGAAAATTTGGTGGAGACAGTGGATACAAAGTATCTGGAGGACTTCATGGAGTTGGTGCTTCAGTTGTTAATGCACTTTCTACATGGACAGAAGTTACAATTGCAAAAGATGGAGGACTTTTTGAAATGAAATTTGAAAAAGGAAAAACAGTTGAGCCATTAACGAGAATAGGTGATTCTAAGAAAACTGGAACAAAAGTAAGATTTTTAGCAGATGATACAATATTTGAAACTTTAGATTATGATTATGCAACATTAGAGGAAAGATTTAGAGAAATTGCATTTTTAACAAAAGGTTTGAAAATAAATATTGAAGATTTAAGAGAAGATCCAAGCAAAAAGGCAGAATTCCATTTTGAAGGTGGATTAAAATCTTTTGTTGAATATTTAAATAAAAATAAAGAAAAAATTCATAAAGACCCTATATACATAGAAAAAGATGGAGAAGTTCCAATAGAAATAGCTATACAATATACAACTTCTTACTCAGAAAATATATTAACATTTGTTAATAATATAAACACAATTGAAGGTGGAACTCACCTAGAAGGATTTAAAAGGGCATTAACAAAAACTTTTAATGATTATGCAAGATCACATAATTTAATAAAAGAAAAAGATGGAAACTTACAAGGAGAGGATATTAGAGAGGGAATAACTGCAGTTATTTCGGTAAAAGTAAAAGAACCTCAATTTGAAGGACAAACTAAAACAAAACTAGGAAACAGCAATGTTACAGGTGTTGTAAGTAGTGCAGTTAGTGAATCATTAGCAAATTTCTTAGAGGAGAATCCATCTGTAGCAAAAGCAATACTAGAAAAATGTATTAGTGCATCACGTGCTAGAGAAGCAGCAAGAAAAGCAAGAGAATTAGTTAGAAGAAAAAGTGCACTAGAAACATCAACTCTACCAGGAAAACTTGCAGATTGCAGTAGCAAAGTTGCATCAGAATGTGAAGTTTATATAGTTGAGGGAGACTCAGCAGGTGGTAGTGCAAAACAGGGAAGAGATAGAAGATTTCAAGCAATACTTCCTCTATGGGGAAAAATGCTTAATGTTGAAAAATCAAGAGCAGACAAAATATATAATAATGACAAATTACAACCAGTAATATTAGCAGTAGGAGCAGGAATTGGTGCTGATTTTGATATATCTAAAATAAGATATGGAAAAGTAATTATCATGGCAGATGCCGATGTCGATGGAGCTCACATTAGAACATTATTATTAACATTCTTCTTTAGATATATGAGACCATTAATAGAAAATGGAAATGTTTATCTTGCTCAACCACCATTATATAAATTATCTAAAAAAGGAAAACCAGATGTATATTGCTATACAGATGAAGAAATGACAAAACATTTAAATGAAATGGGGAGAGATGGAGTAAACATTCAAAGATATAAAGGTCTAGGTGAAATGAACCCAGAACAACTTTGGGAAACAACAATGAATCCAGAACACAGAATATTAATAAAAGTAAAATTAGAAGATGCTATAAAAGCAGATGAAATATTTACTATATTAATGGGAGATGACATTACTCCAAGAAGAAAATTCATAGAAGAAAATGCTAAGTATGTAAATAATTTGGATATATAATGAATTGAAATAATTAAATCATGAAAAGATAAAAATTATAAAATTCATTAAATAGCAAGTTACCATTCACAGCTTAAAAGAATCTATTAAAAATCCGTTCCATCTTACTGGAAGATATATATTGTGTTCTCCAAGTATTCGAACAAAATATATATCTTCCACGTGGAACTACTTAGAAATGATAGTAGTTTATGTTTTTTTAGTAAATATTGCTGTGAATAGTAACTATCAGTTATATAAATTTTAATTTTTTCAAAATTATATTGACATAATTAGAGAAACATGATATAAATTAGTTATGTTAAAAATTGGAAATAATTAATTTATTTTTTCTTTTTTATTTTATCATGATATTTAAATCTAATATAAAAAATTATTTATTTAATATTTTTATCTAAAATTAATTAAAATATTTTTCTAAAAATAAAATCCATTTAATTAAAGTTAATTTAATAAAATGATAAATTAATAATTAAAAATAATAAATTAATTATTTTATTTAATTATTAATTTGAAATATATTAAATTGGAGGTGAGGATATATAAAAAACAAGAAAGAAAATAATTCTACACAAAATTGGCTACAAATAAGCGATATACTAGAAAATGGTATTATAAAAACAAAAGACAATAAATATCTAAAAATAATTAGAGTTAAACCAATTAATTTCAATTTAAAATCAGAGCTAGAAAAAGAGGCGATTTTAAATTCATATAAAATATTTTTAAAAACATGTAATTTTAATTTTCAAATTTTAATTCAAAGTAATAAAGAAGATTTATCAAATCATTTTTCTCAAATTAATGATAATTTAATTCAAGAAGAAAAAAATATCCAAGAAATTTCAAAAAAATATATTAATTATATAAAAGAATTAAATAATAAGAGAAAATCATCTTCAAAAAATTATTATATTATTATTAATTTTGAAAATAAAAATAATGATATAACAGATGTTGAATCTTATGCAATAGAAGATTTAAATAATAAATATTTTAAAATAAAAGAATGCCTATCAAGATGTGGAAATGTGGTTTTAGATATTTTAGAAAAAGAACAAATAAAAAATATTTTATTTTCATTTTTAAATACAAGGATTTATTTTAATAACAATTAAAGAAAGGAGTAAAATGAAGAATTTAATTAAAAAAATAAAAAATAATAAAAAGGAAAAAAATAAGAAAATAGAAAAATTAGATTTTTTAGAGGGGAGTTTTTCTGATAAAGATTATTTAGCGCCATCATATATTAATTTGTCAAATCCAAAATACATTGAGATTGATAATAATTATTATGCATCATTATTAATAATTAATTATTTTAGGGAGCAGACTGATTTGATTTTAAAATCAATTATAGATACAAATATTGATGTTAATATTTCGATTTTTTATGAGAAACAAGATACATATAAGGCAATAAGAGAACTTACATATCATATAGGAAATGTTGGTGTTGATATTAAGTCAAATAATCAAAATAGACAGGATATTGAAATTGCAACATTTACATATAATGATGCGAAATATATTAGAAAAGAACTGCAAATAAATAATGAAGATTTGTATTATTTATATATTTATATAAATACTTATTCTCAAGATTTAAAAGACTTAGAATATATTTTAAATAAAATCGAGGGAATAATACAAAGTAAAGGTATGCAAACTAGAAGAGCATATTTTAGACAAGAGCCAGCTTTTAGAGCATGTTTACCACTAATGGAAAATAATAAATTATTAAAAGAAGTATCAAAAAGAAATGTTTTGACAAGTGGGATAGTGTCAACTTATCCTTTTATATCATCAGCTATTTTTGACGAAGATGGAATATTTGTTGGGACTAATATTTATAATAATTCTTTAGTTTTTATTGATAGATATAATACAGATAAATATAAAAATGCAAATATGTGCATTTTTGGCACATCAGGTGCCGGAAAATCATTTTATACAAAACTTTTAATTTTAAGATACAGATTATTAGGAATTGAACAATATATTATTGACCCTGAGAGAGAATATAACAATTTGTGTAAAAATTTAAATGGAACATTATTAAAAATTGGGCCAGGATCGGATACATATATAAATGTTTTTGATATTAGAGAGGAAAGTATTGAAGACGATGAGCAAGGATATTTAGCAAATAAAATAAGTAAATTAATTGGATTTTTTAATTTAATTTTTGGAAAAATAAATGAGGAAGAAAAAGCAATATTGGAAGAAAAATTAATAGAACTATATAAATTAAAGGGAATTACCTTTGATGATAAAACTTTATATAAAACTGAAGAAAATAAGATTACAATAAAACCTATTTTTAAAGAAAGTAAGGACATGCCAATATTAGAAGATTTTTATAATTTACTTGATAAAGATGAAAAAACTAGAGTTTTTAAAATAAAATTAATTCCATTTATAAAAGGGTCTCTTAAATTTTTTAATAATTATACAAATGTAGAATTAAATAATAAATTAATTGTTGCAGATGTTTATGAATTAGGAGAAGAAAATTTAAAATATGGAATGTATTTATTTACAGATTTATTTTGGGATAAAATAAAAAAAGATAGAAAAATAAAAAAAGCAATTTATTTAGATGAAATATGGAGATTAATTGGCGTAACTTCTAACAAAGATGTAGCAAGTTTTATTTATAAAATATTTAAAACAATTAGAAAATATGGTGGAAGTGGAATAGCGATAACACAAGATATTTCTGATATATTTAGTTTAGAAGAGGGTACATATGGAAAGAGTATTTTAAATAATTCTAGTATAAAAACATTTTTCTCATTAGAAGAAGAAAATATAAAAATTTTAGAACAATATACAAATTTATCTGAAAAAGAAAAAGTAGAAATAAAATCTTTAAAAAGAGGAGAATGTTTAATGTTTGTGGGAGATGAACATATTTTAAATAGAATAGATTCAGCAGATTATGAAAGAGAAATAATAGAAAATAATTAAATTTTATTATATTTTTAAGGAGTAATAATGAAAGTAATTACAGCTATTGGAAATGAATATTTAAATAATAAATTAAAAGAGCAAAATAATATTGAAATAATTTGTAATGATATTATTTACAGAGAAGGTATTTTAGAAATAATAGAAAAATACGAAGATATAGATTTATTAATTTTCAGTGAATTATTAGCAGGTGAAATTAAATTAAAAGAATTAATTGAAAAAATAAAAGAAAAAAATAATAAAATAAAAATAATAATTATTTTAGAAGAAAAAAATGAAAAAATAGAAAATTATTTATATAGTAAAGGAATAAATAAAATAATTTATGATAATAAAATTAATTTTAATGAATTATTAAATTTAATAAATAGTGAGGGAGAAAATGAAGAAGATTTAAAAGAGGAAATTAATAAATTGAAAAATATTATTTTAGAAAATCAAAATAATAATAGAAATAATAAAATAAAAAATAAAGAAAAAATAATTAATAATAATTATAATAGTATTTTAAATAATTCAGAAATTAATAATAATTTTAATAAAAATAATAATTCAAAAAAATATATAAAAAAACATATAATATTAAATAAATTAAAAAATATAAAAATATTTAGAAAATTTTATAAAATTAATCATAAAAATAATTCATCATATAATAATTCCAATTCAAAAAAAATTATTTCTATAGTAGGTCCAAGAGGAGCAGGTAAAAGTATTATTTCAGTTAATTTGGCTAAAATTAATATTTACACAAAAAATAAAATATTAATCTTAGATTTCGATTTTTTTAATAATTCAATTTATACAATATTTGGCACAAAAAAACATTTAATAAATAATTTAAAAATGAATAATAATTATTTTCCTGATGAAAAAAATATAAAAAATTATAACGAAATTGATGAAGAAAAAAATAATAAAATAATAATTAATTATATTTTAAATAATATTATAAAAATAAATAAAAAAATTGATTTAATTTCTGGAGACATTTTATTTAATAATCAAAAAAATAATTTAAATAAAATAAATAATAATAAAAATATTAATTTTAATTTAATTAATTCAGAAAATATCAACGAAAAAATAAATTTATTAATTAATAAATTAAATAAAATATATGACTTAATTATTATAGATAATTCCTCAGAAAATAATATAGAAATATTAAAAAATATAATTAATTTGAGCGATAAAACAATATTTATTTCTGATACAAATTTGTTAGAAATAAATAAATCAATTAAATTATTACAAAAATACATATTAGAAAATAAAATTAATAAAAATAAATTTAATATATTATTTAATAAATATAATTCAGATTCAATAAATTTAAATTTATTAAAAAAAATATTCAATGAATTAAATATTTTAGGATATTTAAAATATAGTGAAAAATATAATAAATTAATTAATAAAAATAATAGATTTAATTTTTTAAATAAAAAATTAAAAAAAGAATATCTAGAAATAAATAAATTTTTATAGGGAGGAATGTTTATGGAATTAGAAAAAGAACAAAATTTGCAAAATAATACAAATGAAATAGTTACAGAAAAAGAACAAAATAGTTTTTTAGAAAGTACGTTAGGAAAAGTGATAAATTCTGCTTTAGATGTTGGATTAAGAATGATATTACCAGATTTCGTGGAAGATGGTGTAGTAGAGATAAAAGATGCACTTCTTCAAGGTGGTCTAAAAGAAGGAATTGATACAGCAATAGATGGAGCTATTAACTTAGGAAAAAGTGTTTTAGGAATATTTACAGGAAAGTTTGATGACATTTCTCAAGCGAGAGATGCTATAAAAAGTGGAGGAATTATAGATAATATTTCAAATGTGCTAGATACGGTAATAGATAAGACAAGCTCATCTGGCTTAATTAATTCCAATATTGCAAGTTTAATTAGTAATGGAAAAGATGCTATTTTAAATAGTGTAAGCAACAGGATAGAAGATGAATTTATGGAACAAATTAATGGTACGGAAAAACTAGCAAAATATGAAGATAATTGGAAAGAATATTTTGAAAATCAAGATTTTGAAGGAATGCAAAGAGAATATGATAAAATACAAGAAAAATTAAAAGAATTATTGCCTTTAGAAAATACTTTAAAAGAGGCACGCGTTATTGAAAATTTACATAATTTAATAAAAAATAATGGACAGAATTTTAATTTAACAGAAGAGCAGTTAGAATTATCCAAAATGTTAACTTAATTCTAACACTAAAAAGTAAAAATTAATCCAATTTTTGTATAGTATTTTAAAATATATATGGTATAATAATTGAGAAAGGTTGTGATAGTATGAATAAAGAAAATACAATTAAAATAGATGAAAGAGTATCAAATAAAATGATAGTTGTAGATACAGAAGCTGAAACAGATGACTTGGAAAGGAAAAAATTCTTTGAAGACTTAAATAAAGCATTAGATAGAAGTGAAGATGATATAAAACATGGAAGAGTGCGTGATGCCAAAGTTGTCTTTAAAGAAATAAGAGAAAGATATGGCATTAAATAATATCTATTATGTAAAAGTTACTAATAGAGCAGAGGAAGAATTACTAGAAATATATGAATATATAAAGGTTGTTTTAAAATCTGAAATTTCTGCAAATAAATTTATAAAAACAATACAGGAAAAGATAGAAAGACTAACAATATTCCCTTATTCATGTATGGAAGTAAAAACAAAACCTCGAAATACCATATATAGAAAATTACATGTAAAAAATTATTTAGTATTATATAAAATTAATGAAGAAAACAAATTAGTAGAAATAGTACATGTTTATTATGCAAGAAGAGACTATTTGGTATAATAAAAAAGAGGCTAATTCTTTTAAGAAAATTAGCTTCTTTTACTTGCAAAATCAAGAGCTTTTATAGTATAATACAAGGGTAGTTATAATAACGGATTAGAAAGGACGGAATAATAAAAATGGAAGAAAATGAAGGAAAAATTATTGAAAGAAACATTGAAACAGAGATGAAAAACTCATATATTGACTATGCAATGAGTGTTATAGTTTCTCGTGCACTTCCAGATGTAAGAGATGGTTTAAAACCAGTACATAGAAGAATTCTATATGCTATGTATGAAGATGGTATTACATCAGATAAGCCATATAGAAAAAGTGCAAATACAGTAGGTTCTGTTTTAGGAAGATACCATCCACATGGTGATGCGTCTGTTTATGATGCCATGGTTAGAATGGCACAAGACTTTTCTATGAGGTATCCATTGATAGATGGTCATGGAAACTTTGGATCTGTTGATGGTGATTCTCCAGCTGCTATGAGGTACACAGAGGCTAGAATGTCAAAAATAGCAGAAACAATGCTTGCTGATATTGAAAAAAATACAGTTGATTTTATGCCAAACTATGATGACAGATTGCAAGAGCCAACAGTATTACCATCTAAAATACCTACACTTTTAATTAATGGCTCTGCTGGTATTGCGGTAGGTATGGCAACAAATATACCACCACATAATTTAACAGAAGTTATAAATGGTATTATAAAAATAATAGATGATGATAATGTAACAGATGAGCAATTATTGGCAATTGTAAAAGGACCTGATTTTCCAACAGGTGGTTTGATTTTAGGTAGAGATGGTATTAAGCAAGCTTATACTACTGGTAAAGGCAAAATTACAATGAGAGCAGAGGCAGAAATTGAAGAAATGAGTGGTAATAAGCAAAGGATTATTGTAAGTTCTTTACCATACCAAGTAAATAAAGCAAAATTAATTGAGCATATTGCAAACTTAGTAAAAGAGAAAAAGATAGAGGGAATATCCGAAGTAAGAGATGAATCTGATAGAGAAGAAAAAGTAAGAGTTGTTGTTGAATTAAAAAGAGATGTAAATGCTCAAGTAATCTTAAATCAATTATACAAATTTACTCAAATGCAAGATACATTTGGAGTTATAATGCTAGCATTAGTTGATGGAGAGCCAAAGATTTTAACTTTAAGACAATGTTTAGAGTATTATATAGACCATAGAAAAACAGTTATTCTTCGTAGAACTCAATTCGACCTAGATAAAGCTTTAGCTAGAGCTCATATATTAGAAGGATTAAAAATAGCATTAGACAATATAGATGAAGTTATTGAAATAATTAGAAATTCATATGATGATGCTAAAGAAAGATTAATGGAAAGATTTGGCCTTTCAGATATCCAAGCTCAAGCTATACTAGACATGAGATTAAAGACTTTATCAGGTTTGCAACGTGAAAAAATCGAAGAAGAATATGCTGAATTAATGAAGTTAATTGAGCATTTAAGAGCAATCTTAGCTAGTGATAAACTTGTTTATGATATTATTAAAGAAGAATTACTTGAAATCAAAGATAAATTTGGAGATGAAAGAAAAACAAAAATAGTTGCAGCAGAAGGCGAATTTGATGTAGAAGACTTAATAAAAGAAGAACAATGTGTTGTTGCTTTAACTCATTTTGGTTATGTAAAGAGAATGCCAATTGATACATACAAGAGCCAAAAAAGAGGAGGAAAAGGAATAACAGGTATTGCAACTAGAGAAGAGGACTTTGTAAAACAAATCTTTACATGTTCTACTCATGATACTATATTATTCTTTAGCAATAAAGGTAAAGTATATAGATTAAGAGGATATGAAATCCCTGAAGCTAGTAGAACTGCTAAAGGTACAGCTATAGTAAATCTATTGATGCTAGACGGAGGAGAGAAAATCTCTGCAGTTATACCTATTGCTAATTTTGCAGATGGAAAATATTTATTAATGGCTACAAAGAATGGTATAATCAAGAAAACAGCACTTAATGAATATATGTCTGTAAGAAAGAGTGGATTAATAGGAATTACATTAAAAGAAGAGGACGAGCTTATAGATGTAAGATTAACTGACGGGGAAGATAATGTAGTATTGGTAACTTACAAAGGAATGTGTATTACTTTTGATGAAAAAGATGTAAGACCAATGGGAAGAGTTTCTCAAGGAGTAATAGGTATTAGATTAGATGATGATGATTATGTAATAGGCATGGAGTCTATTATTCACGGAAGTAAAGCAACACTTCTTGCAATAACTGAAAATGGATTTGGAAAGAGAACAGAGCTTGATGAATATAGAGTTCAAACAAGAGGTGGAAAAGGTGTAACAACATATAAAGTTACTCCAAAAACAGGAAATCTAGTAGGAATAAGAATTGCAACAGATGATGAAGATGTAATGCTTATAACAGACACTGGAACTATAATAAGACTTAGAGTATCAGAGATTAGTGTACTTGGACGTTCAACACAAGGTGTAACATTAATGAGAACTAATGAAGGAAAAGTTGTAAGTATTGAGACAATTCCTATGGAAGAAAAATCAGAAGAATAAAAATAATTAAATATTAAATAGAAAATGAACTTAAATTATTATGAAAAATAAATTTAGGTTCATTTTTTGTTCTATGAAGTTCTATAAATATTAACATATAACTTTAATACAATTTGTTGCATTACTTTTCTATATATAGTATAATAAATTTAATTATTATACTATATGTTTTACTAAAGAATTAAAAGGGGGATTCATATGAAAAAGAAAAAAATGTTAAAAATTATTGGAATTATATTAGCAATTCTTTTAGTAATATTACTAATCTACTGTATAAGAAATATTGTGATATTCAATAGCTTTTCAAAAGTGCAAAATGTTAGTAATTATGCATATGCATATACACAGGGAGAAGGAGAAAACGAAGTATATCATAAAGATGGAATAAGCAAGGAAATATGGGAACTTTCTGATGGAACAAATGATATTATATGGTATAATTTTTATACAAAAGAGGCAATGTACATTGATGAGAGTGACAAAACTGTACGTATATATACTTCTGAAAGCAATCCAATAACTTCAATAGGTGAGGTAATTGTACAAACAGCAATATCTAATAACACAGCTGGAAGGATATATAGTGCAATAACTACATTCATTACTACAGAAGAAGTTGATGGAGTTGAATGTTATGTTTTACATCCTTGGCGTGGAATTATAAGTAACACATATTATTTTAATAAAGAAACTAAAACGTTAGAGCAAGCTATTACGGGCTTTGACGGACCTAAAACAAAATTTTATAATTGGAAAATAAATGAAGTAACCAATAAAGATATAAGCTTACCTGATTTATCTGATTATGAAGTTACAGATGAGAGATAAAAACTCTTTAGTAAAATATTATAAGTAAAATAAAAAAGCCAAATATATTTTATTTGGTTTTTTTGTCACTTTTTGTCCTTTAAGAATTGTAAAATAATCTCTAAAATGATATAATTCTGTTTATACTTTTGTAAGGGGGAATTTCTAATGAAACTAGAAAATGCAGATTTATCATCACTATTTTCAAATACTTTATTACCAGATATATTTTTCTCTGAATATTTGTCAGAGGCTAGTGGTGACTTTATAAAAGTATATCTATATATGGTATTTTTATCAAAGTATGATAAAGATATTAAGGTAAATGATTTGTCAAAAAAATTAGTTCTTCCACTTAAAACTATTCAAGATGCTGTGAAATATTGGGAAGAGCAAGGTTTAATAACTAAAAAAAATACTGGATATATAATAAATAATATGCAAGAAATAGAATTACACAAATTATATAAACCAAAAACGGCTTTATCTGCTGAACAATTACAAAAATCAGCTGAAAATCAAAAGCGTGCACAAGCAATAGAGCATATTAATAATAAATTCTTTTCTGGGCTTATGCCTACTACTTGGTATCCAGAAATTGAATTATGGTTTAAGAAATATAAATTTGATGAAGAAGTAATGATAGCTCTATTTAGTTATTGTTTTGATAGATCAGCCCTTCATAAAAACTATGTTCAAACAGTTGCAGAGGCATGGAGCAAAAATAATATTAAGACTTTTAATGATTTGGATATATATTATCAAAAACAAGAAAAACTTAACATTATAAAAAAATCTATATCAAAGAAATTGGGGCTTGCTCGTCCTCTTACACAATATGAACATGGATATATTGAAAGATGGAATATTGATTATGGATATGGTATGGATGTAATTGAAATTGCTTTAAAGAAAACAACTGCAAAAGCAAATCCTAATTTTGAATATTTGGATAAATTGTTAACAGATTGGCACTCAAGAGGATTTAAGACAGCTGATGAGGTTCAAGAATTTTTAAAGAGTATGAAAGAAAAGAACAAAAATATAAAGAAATTAGAAAAAGAAACCGGATATGATAAATATGAACAAAGAACATATGATAACCTTGATAGTTTGTATGCAAATATGAAATAAATAAAAAAGGAGAATTATTTATGTCTGATACTGTTCTGAAAGAAATTCTTTCACAATATAGTAAAAAGAAAATTAATGCTGAATTTGAAGCTGAGCAAAGAAAGCAAGAATTATATAAAAATTATCCTAAGCTTCAACAAATAGATGATAAGCTAACTTCACTTGCTATATCTACGACTAAGGCTTTGATTGATAATAATGATAAGAATTTATTAGATGAGTTAAATAAAAATATTGCAAAGCTAAAACAAGAAAAGGAAAATTTTTTGAAGAAGATTAATATTTCTGAAGATTATTTTAAGCCTAAATATGATTGTAGTTTTTGTAAAGACACGGGTTACATTACTAATGATGACTACACTACATCTATGTGCTCTTGCTTAAAGCAAAAACTATATAATGAATTATATAATAAAGCTAATATTACAAATTTGGACACGCAAAATTTTAATAATTTTACTGATTTATTGTATTCTAATGAGCCAAATGAAGAAAAATATCATTCAAAAATTTCTCCTAGAGAAAATATTAATATAATAAAAGATATTTGTTTTAAATTTATTGAGAATTTTGATGATAAAAAACAAAAGAATCTATTATTTACTGGCAACACTGGCCTTGGGAAGACATTTTTATCAAGCTGTATAGCAAATGAACTTTTAAAAACTGGCAGAAATGTATTATATCAAACGGCTCCAGTTATGTTAGATACTATCATAGACTACAGATTTGGAAAAACAAAGTCTTCTAATATTATAGATAGCATTCTTAATGTAGACTTGTTAATTATAGATGACCTGGGTACAGAATGCATGAATAACATGAAATTTACTGAACTTTTTAATGTAATTAATACACGTTTATTAAATCAAAATAAAATTACTAAAACAATTATATCAACTAATTTAAGTTTGAAAAATTTATATGCAAATTATGATGAACGTATTATCTCTAGACTTGTTGGTAATTATGATATTTGCTATTTCTTTGGAGATGATATACGATTTAAAAAGAGAGATTAATCTTATACAATTGTGGTTACTGTTTAATGGCTTTAGAATTATATATGTCCTGCAACGGTAGTTCTAATTTAAATAACCTCACTTCGTCCCGACGGAGCTCCCTGCTCCGTTCGGTTATTTAAATTAGAAACTTCCTGCGCGGACTTATAATTTTTTAACCATTAAACAGTAACTAATGCATTGTAGCATATTTTAACTCATGCTAATACTTTTTGTATAAATAAACTTTGGGAGAACTTAGGTAAGCGTAAAAGTATTGCAAAATATAAATAAATCTCTCATGATTAAACCCAATAATACTAAGTAATGCCAACGGCAAAAATAAAACTATAAATACACCTATTTTAAAAGTGATATTTGGTATAAAAAAGTATACAAATCCAAAAATAATTAATCCCCATATAATATTTAAAATTAAAGTAGTATAATCAATAAATCCTAATAACTTGGTCTTAAAGTTATAATTTTGTGGAAAAATAAATTTCATATTAACCTCCATTCCAATATAAATATTTATAAAATATAATTTAAATAAATCATATAAAAATTAAGTATCACAAACTGGCTTTACTTTTTAAAAAATTAAAATTAGCTGAAATATCTGTAGAAATTCCTCCAATAAAATGTTGTACATAAGAGTTAGCCTTTATTAAAGCATATAAAGATCCAACACATAACAATTTTGATACTATATCTGAATCAGTAAAATCGAGGGCAAAGACTATTAATAATACAATAGAAATAAATATTTCAACAAATAGTAATGAAAGAAATATTTTGAGCCAAGCCTTGAAAAACCATGATGTAGAATTATTTATTAAAGTTAAAAAAGCAAATGGTGTTAAAAATATTAAAACATTTAGCATTATATACCTTAATGAATATGAAAAAAGTAAGCTTATAAAACTAAAGGATACAAGACCTCTAATTAATCCATCAAAAGAAAAAACATTAAAAGCTGAATTTTCTACTGTAATAATCGAATTCAAGTTTTGAATTAAATTAGAGAAAGAAATTTCTTGCCCTAAAACATCATGACCAACTTCTCTGATTGCAGCAGCAATAACAGAAGGAAAATAAACTAAAGCTTCCCATATAAAATTAGAGCAATTAATAATTATAGCAAATATAAGTAATTTAAAAACAAATTGATATGGCCTTTCTATTTGAATGCCTGTAAAATATGAATATAATAATTTAAAACAATAATAAATTGTGACGGCTAGTAATAATGAATTTGCAATTACAACAATTCCATTTCCAGTAGAAAATTTAAATATGTCAGTAATAAAGCCGCTGTTTAATGAATTTACATTAATAAAAGCAAGATTATCCAATGTATCATATACACTATTATCAATAGAAGAAAATAATGTACTTAATAAATTATTTATTGTATCTATAATAACTTGTGATACATTAGAATTTGTAGTAGCTTCACCTATAGTGCCAGCAGTATCGGTTAGGGTGTTAGTAAAAGTATTTGTTAAAGCATTAGTAATTGTTTCTTCCAAAATACACCTCCTATATATATTGACCTAGTTCCTATTAAGTAATAGGAACTAAATATTACATAAATATAAAACCAAGTTAGTTTTACAACATATAAAGTCTAAATAATTAAGAAATCAATGATTGTATTGCAGATAAAATTAAGTTAATTGCCAAAATAAACCCATATGAGAATAACGAACCTCTAATTAATTTTTTTGACATTCTAATTCTTTCTTCATCTCCAAAGCTAAACTTCTTCATAAATACACCTACCCCAACGGCAACAGCAGCCGCAGGTGTGGCAAGTGTTAATAACCATCCCTCAATATCTTCAAATGCTGAATTTAATGTTGAAATAAGTTCAGGGGTATTATCAAAAAGTGCAGCATTACTTATATTAAAAGGGTAATTAAAAAATATAATTAATAATAAAAATAAAGAATAAAGAAAAAAAAATCTATTTTTTGATTTTTTCATAAACATACCTCCAATCACTTCATCTTTCAAAATAAGGTTTTAATCTTATCTTTTGCGGTTTCATAATTTTGTTACCATCTGATAAAAAAGCTAAAGAGCAAAAGTTTTCAAGTTCTTGAGTAAAAAACTTTGTATCGAAAACAAATTCAAAATAAACTTGTGTGCTAATACTTTCAGAAATGCTAGAGTCAGTAGAATTTAAAGTATTTGTAATATAACTATAATTTGTTTCTTTTGCATTTTCTGAAATACTTCTCAAGCTTCTTTCTTTATCTTCCTTTCCAATTTGCTTTTGTGCACTTTCAATAGTAAAAATATCATCAGTTCTAAACCAAAACTTATTTACAAGATTCTGAACAATTACATCTACAGAATATTTATTATTTAAAGTGTTAAGAAGAGATGTATAACTTTGTGTTGCAACTATATTTATACATTTGGCTTCTCTACTTTGAGCATAAAATTCACTATCTGATGAAGTACAATATTCATGATATTCATCTGAAATAAATGCAACAGTTCTAGTAGAGGTTTCAAAGTTATTTGCAAGTCTTGCCATAACTTCAGTTTGGAAGTCTAATTTTAAATATGTAGCGATTATTTTAGACAAATTTTTATACTCAGAAATATTCATATTAAGCACAACGATTTTTCCTGTATTAATTAAATCTTCAAATCCATAAAAATTAAGCTCGTTTTCTTTTGGATTAAATGTTTTATAAATTTCATAATCTGATACAAAAACATTGGTAATTCTAGTAATTTCAGATTTTAAAATAGACAAAGTTCTTAAATCTAATGACAGAAATTCCTTTTGAAAGAAATTAAGAGAAGAAATTAAATTATATATATCTTCATGTGAGAATTCATTATGTGAAAATTTATTTCTTAATATTTCTATTTTTTCTGCATAATAATTATCTACCGAAATTAATTTATGGATTTCTTCAAAAGTAACATACCCATTATTATATAGCCTACATAGTTTGATACATTCAGTCAAAATTTGCTCTACTTTATCTAACCAGTAAGATTCGCTATTATTTGGAGAAAACAATAACAAAATTGTTTTTAATCTATGAGCTAAAATAGAAGGCTTTAAATTGGGCTTATGCAAAGGATTATATTTATATTTTCCACCTAAACTAATAACAATCAAATCATCTTCTCTACCACAATTTTTAGCAAATTCAGAAACTTTTAAATAATAATTTCCTTTTACATCTAGAACAAGCATACCAATTTTATTTTCCTCGTTTTTACAATCAAATTCGATTAATTGCTTTGTAAAAGGGTACATAGCACTACTAGTTTTGCCAGTTCCAATAGTTCCAGTAATCAAAATATTTTGATACAAACTTGTCTCTGGAAGATAAATAGATTTTTTGTCTTCAAATGAATTTCCTATAAATAAATTTAAAGATTTCCTAGGCAAATTATTTTTAATTAATTTATTATCTATTTTTGTAGTAATTCTCTTATTATTTAATTGATAATTTCCATTACTATTCTCCGGATTCTCTTCATCTCCGAAAAATGTATATTTATTTTTTTGATTTTTCCTTGATTTATTTTTCCTTGTTATATTTTTAGAAAGAATACAATGTGTATTAAACAAATGAGAAAAATTGATTTTATTTAATACATATTTAATTTTATCAATTATTCCTTTTATTAAATTAATTATTTTTTGGAAAAATGAAGACAAAATAAAATACAAAAAATTGGAGATAATAAATGAAGAAAAAATATATGAAATTAAAAAAATAATTTTAATATATCTCCATAAATCAGGATTTTTAATACAAATATCAAATGGATGTATACCATATGTAATAATTACAGAATTAGCATAAAAAATTTCTGAAAACAAATTATATCCAATATAACAATAGATAAATGAGAAAATAATGATAAATAAAAATCGCTTAATAAAAACACCTCCACTAATAATTGAAATTTACTTAGAAAATAAAATTATTCATTGAAAAATTTAGATTTAAGATTTAATTTAGAACCTTGTGAATTATGAAAAATTTTATTATTGAAAAATAAGTAAATTGTATAAAGAGTAACAAAAAGATGAATAATAAAAAATATAAAGAATAAATCAATTTTATTGAAAACAAACACCACCTTTCCAATTTCTACCAATAATACAACAAAATTTTCAATTTGTCTATACTTTTTTGAAAATTTGTGGTAAAATTTTAATATATTTTAATAGTAAAGGAGAGTTTATTATGAAATTTGATAAAGATACAAGAATAGGAGAACTTTTAGAAAAAGCTCCAGAGAAGGCTGAAATTCTATTGGAAGCAGGTATGCATTGCCTTGGCTGTCCAGCATCTCAAGCAGAAACATTAGAGGAAGCTTGTGAGGTACATGGAATAGATGTAGAGGAACTTATGGAAAAAATTAATGAAGAAAAATAAAAAATGTCAGAAATTCACACAAATTTCACAAATTGTATTGACAAAATGAAAAAAATAGTTTAAAATAATACTTGCGTTCACGAAATGAACGCAAGGCGAAATCTGGGTCATTAGCTCAGGTGGTAGAGCACTTGACTTTTAATCAAGTTGTCCGCGGTTCGAGTCCGCGATGGCTCACCAAAAAGGATTTAGCATTTGTCTAAATCCTTAGCATATAAGGCCCCGTGGTCAAGCGGTTAAGACATCGCCCTTTCACGGCGGAGACATGGGTTCGATTCCCGTCGGGGTCACCAAATATGCCACTTTAGCTCAGCTGGTAGAGCAACTGACTTGTAATCAGTAGGTCATCTGTTCGAATCAGATAAGTGGCTCCATTTACTTAGAACTAGGTTTGTTGTAGAACTTGCCTAGTTCTTTGTCATTCTCTAACTCAAACATATAAAGGAGCAAATTTAAATCATGGAAGAAAACAAAGAAAAAAATATAGTCAATAAAGTAGTTCTAGTAACTGGCGGCTCAAGAGGAATAGGTGCAGAAATAGTAAAAATGTTAGCAAAAGAAAACTATTCCATAGTATTAAATTATAACCACTCAAAAGAACAAGCCATCCAAATACAAGAAGAACTAAAAAAGCAAGGAAAACAAATTGAAATATTTCAAGCAGATGTTTCTAAAAGAGAAGCAGTAAAAAAACTAATACAATTTACTATTAATACATTCGGAACAATAGACGTCCTAATTAATAATGCAGGAATTGCACAAGAAAAATTATTTACAGATATCACAGATGATGACTGGAATACCATGTTAAACACAAATTTAAATTCTGCATTTTATTGTACACAAGAAGCTTTACCAGAAATGATTAGAAAAAAAGAAGGATGTATTATTAATATTTCCTCTATTTGGGGAATAACAGGAAGTTCTTGTGAAGTAGCTTATTCTACTGCAAAAGCTGGAATCAATGGAATGACCAAATCTTTAGCAAAAGAATTGGGACCTTCTCACATAAGAGTAAACGGAATTGCACCTGGTATGATAGATACCTCTATGAATGACTATTTAACAACAGAAGAAAAACAAGCAATAGAACAAGAAATTCCATTAGAAAAAATAGGGAGACCAATAGACATTGCTAGATGTGTAAAATGGTTAATGGAAGATGAATACACAACAGGGCAGATTATTTCTATTAATGGTGGATGGTATATTTAAAACATATTATTATAAAATTAAAAAAGAGCTTTTATAAAGCTCTTTTTCTATATAACAAGATTACATCTTTTTCATTTTTATTTAATTTATAATTTTTCTTTTATAATTTCCAGAAATTAATTTTGGTAAATAAGTAATTACTTTATATACTGCTAAACGTATTTTTTTACTCCAAATATAAGATTTTCTTAATTTTCTAGGAGATTCCAAAGAAGTATTTTCTTGTGGAACTAAAGCAAGTTCTACTTTTTCGATAGGAAATACG
>CAMOBD010000024.1 GCA_946578345.1 uncultured Clostridium sp. | reverse complement strand
CTCTGGGTCATCCTCAAATGTGTGTCCAGTTTCTTCTACTGTTGTTTTTCCGTCTAATGTCATTGTTACTTTTGTAATTATTTTCTTTAATGCTAAATCAAAATATGTTACTTTAACTTTTTCAATGTCTATATCATCTTCTCCATCTTCGTCATTATCTGGAGTTGAGTCTATATCATCTACTGGATCTCCATCTTCATCTGCATCTTCAGAAACTTCAGCTGTATTTATTAAAATTCTATCTGATGTGTTTGGTTCTGTTACTTTAAATGCTATTTGCAAATCCTTGTAGTCTGGTTGTGTCATTGTCTCTGGGTCAAATCCTTCTATTAGATTATCTCTTCCTGTTGCATCCTCTTGTGCTTTTGATAAATAATCTGTTCTTATACTTACCGCATCTGCTACATTTTCTGTAACTTCTCCATTTGCATCATACATTACCCATCTATATTCTGTATTTATGCTATTGTCTGGTAAGAATTCAAGACCTTCTGGTAAATCATCTTTTACCTCTTCTGCATAGCCTGCTTGAGGTCCTTCATTGTATATTCTTAATGTATATATTACTGTATCTCCATTAGCAACTTCTACTGGTTCCTTTGTATGTGTATATACATATTTTCCATCTTCGATGCTAAATACTGGTACCCTGTTTGTAATTTGCTCATCATTTACACCTGTAATAAATTTTCTTAATGCTAAATCAAAATAATTTACCTTTATTTTGTCAATGTCTATATCATCCTCTCCATCTTCATCATTGTCTGGAGTTGAATCTATATCATCAACTGGCTCTCCATCTTCGTTTGCGTCTTCAGATATCTCTGCAGTATTTATTATAATTCTGTCTGATGTATTTGGCTCTGTTACTTTAAATGCTATTCTTATTTCTTTGTAGTCTGGTTCATCCATAGTGTCTGGGTCAAATGCTTCTATTAGATTATCTCTTCCTGTTTCATCTTCTTGTGCTTTTGATAAATAATCTGTTCTTATGCTTACTGCATCTGCTACATTCTCTGTAACATTTCCTTCTGCATCATACATTACCCATCTATAGTTGATATTTGTTGTATTTTCTGGTAAAAATTCTAATCCCTCTGGAATATCATCTTTTACCTCTTCCGCATATCCTGCAATATCTCCTACATTATATATACGTAATGTGTATATAACTGTATCTCCATTATTTACCTCTACTGGTTCTTTTGTATGTGTATATACATATTCTCCATCAACTATACTAAATACTGGCTCTCTGTTTGTAATTACTTGGTCATTTACTCCTGTAATAAATTTTCTTAGTGCTAAATCGAATTTTTGAATTACTACTTTGTCAAAATCATCATCATCTTGTTGTCCAGGAATATATTCGTCTCCTCTATTTATCTCATCATCTTTGTAATTTGGTAATGTCTCGTCTGATGGTAGTGTAACATTGTCTTCCTGAGAATCTCTATCTGTAACTTCTTGTTTATCAGAATCTCTAAAGTCAGTTATCTCAGAAATATTCGTTAATTTTTCTTCAGCCACTGCTGTATCTTTTACTTTACATTTTATTTTTACATCTATATAATCTAATGTTACTCCATCAAATGCTTTTAGTATTACTTTGTCTGAACCTTCTTTTCTGTTTTCATAAATTGTGTCCCTGTTTGCAGAATACTGAGTATCTGGAGATGTAATTGTTGTTTTTACAGTTCTTCCATCTCCTTCTATTGTCCATCCATATGATGCATTAAACTCATCATTTACAAATTCCAAGTTTTCTGGCAAATAATCTGTTATTTCATATACATAACCATCTATTTGTCCTTCATTATATACTCTTATTGTATATATAACTTCGTCACCTATTGCAACTTCTACTGGATCTTTTGGATGATTATATATAGCTGTTGTGTCAGAACCTGTTGTTAAAGGTGTAGTGTTTACTACTGGCTCTCTTAAATATCTTCCTGATTCGTCTTTAAGTTCTGTATCATTTACTTGAGTTATGAATTTTCTTAAAGATAAATCAAAATATTTTCCTAATATAACTAGGTCTTCAAAGTCGTCGTCATCCTCTTGACTCTCATTTCCATAACCAGGTACATCAACATTATCTGGTGTTGAGTCTCTATCTGGTACTTCTTCATCTTCTGAATTTGTCGCTCCAGTTATTTCTGCTACGTTTTTTAATTTTGTATCTGTGTCACTAACACTTGCTGTAACTGTACATTCAATTTGTACATCTCTATAATCTAATGTTGTACCATCAAATGCTTTTATTACTTCTCCTTTTAAGTAATCAGTAGTTATTGTGCCATCTCCATTGTCTACCCATCCATATTGTTGATTTATATTGCTATCAGCTTTTAGGACTAATCCATCTGGCAAATAATCTGTTATTTCTGTAACTTTTCCATCTATATCTCCTTCATTATATACTCTTATTGTATATAAAACTGTGTCTCCTGTTGCCACTGTTAAAGGATTTTTTGGATGTATCTTTTCTGCTGTTGTTGTATTTCCATCTCTTAAATCATTTAAAGTATCATCACTTATACTTGGAACTCTACTTGTTTGTGGAGCCACATTATTTATTGATACTATAAATTTTCTCAAAGCCAAATCAAATATTTTTTCTTCTTCATGTGTAAATGTATCTGTGTCTGTGTATGGCTTATTTGTTCTATCCACTATAACAACTGGTTGATCTGCATCTGGTGCATTGGCAACTGACCAATATGTTATTTCTGTGTCATTATATGTACCACTAATTGTAAGTGTTATTTGGCTTATATCAGTAGTGTTTGGTATTACTATATAGAAGTTATTTCCAATTGTGTCTTGAAGATTACTATAAGTACTTCCACTTTCACTTTGTAATATTACATTACTTATAGGCTCTCCCTTTCCATCTGTAAATGTTCCTGTTAATGTCCCTGGTGTATCACTTATTTGATTTATTCTAAATGGTCCTATTTTATAATTGTTTCCTGATGTTGTAAGAGTTTTTGTTGTGCTTGCTAATTCATATGGTTGGCTTGATTTTGTTATTTGATAGTTTTGTCCTTGAGTTGTAGCTGTATTTACTAGATAATTATATAATGTTTGAGCATCATCTGATCTATCCCATCCATTTACTGCTCCTGCTCCTTCTTCATCGCTTAATGGATTAAAAAGTGACTGTTCTTGATTTGCAGCTGAATTTATCCATAATTCAAATGATGCATTTGTTCCCATGTCATAATCATCATCATTTGTGAAATGCCATATTGCAAGCTGTTGCACTGCATCTATATCTTCATCTGTTAAATAACTTCCTGATAATCCTGCATTTCTTAGATATTGATTCCTATATTCCTCTGTATCGCTTGTTGGTATGTATATATTTTCTAGTAGCCATAATAGAGATTTATACTCACTACTATTTACATCTGGTATAGCATTTGCGTACCTTCCCGTAATTGAGCTAGGATCTTTCATATCGAAATATTCAGTATAATGCCTTTGTGTAATAGAACCTTGTCCTGTTAGCATATCTCCTGAGCCAAATCCTGGTCCACCCCTTAGACAATATATTGTATTATCGAAATTGTATGTGTCTCCAGTGCTATTTGTTTCTACTATCTTCCACACATTTTTATCTACAACTTTGTATCCAAAGCCACTTTCTCTAAGTAACCTAATTTTTAGATACATTCCTGTACTATCTGTAGCGGCATTAGACACGTTAAAAATACTTGTCGCTAGTACAGTTAGTAAAGTTAGTATGATTATTAGTGCTATTTTTTTAAGTTTCATCTCCATTACCACCTTTTTCACCTTTTAATATCATATATTTATTTTACTTTCAATTTCTTATTTAGTCAATATAAGTTTTTGCCACTTTTTCCTTATTCTGCATATTATACTAAAAATAGCTTACGGAAAAAGTGTCTCTATTTTATTACAACTATATTACAATTATATTACATTTTTGTAATATTTTCAATGGTTTTGGCGTTTTTTTTACATAATATCTAGGGAATTGTGCAATTGGGTTACTATTTACAATTGGGGATGGACACCTTTTTTAAATGTAAATGTTAATGTGCAATTTGGTACTGACCCCTTTTGTTACAATTCATGGATTTTATGGTAGCTAGTTAAAATTATGTTTTTCGAAATTTTCTCTTGACTTTTACTTGTATTTTTGCTATTATATTAATTGTTCTAATATTTTTTGCAAAAACATATATTAGTAATAGTCCAATTTGACTTAGATAATAAATGAGATATAAAGCAGATGTCAAAATTTAAAAATTGAATAAATGCAGGTATAGTTTAGTGGTAAAACGAGACCTTGCCAAGGTTTAGTCACGAGTCCGATTCTCGTTACCTGCTCCACTAATAACTGTTTTTTAGGGACGGAAAAAGCAGTTATTAAAATTTTATAAATATATAGCTTTTTATTAATTTTATATCTTGAAAACTTAATATATTTATAATTTATAATTGCTATTAGCTAGTATTTTTTGAAGTAATTTATATGGTTAAAGTAATATTTTTTAGTTTAAAGCATATATTATATTAGTTACGGCGATATAGCCAAGTGGTAAGGCACGAGTCTGCAAAACTCTGATCCCCGGTTCGAATCCGGGTGTCGCCTCCAAAATACACCTATTATTACGTATTACAACGTTTTAATAGGTTTTATTTTTTCCCTAAAAATAGGGATTTTTAAAAATTAAGTTTTACATAATATTACTAAGTTTTATATAAAATTATTTGTTTTGTGTTAAATTTGTATTAAAATAAAAAAAATAATTGTATTAAAATTTTAAAAAATTGTATTAAAATCAAAAACTGTAAAATTAGCCCATATAAGCCATTCTACAGTTTTATTTTAAAATTTTAAATTGTTTTTTTCACTATAAGAGTGCAATTTAGAAAGTTCATCTTTTCTAAATCTAGGTAAAATATGTGCATAAGTTTCTTGAACTTGCTCAACATTATCTCCAATTAAGTCTGCAATAGTTTCAACCTTCATTCCAGCCTCTAGGCATCGGGTTACAAATGAATGTCTTGCCTGGTGTATATGGCAACCTTTTTCATTTCCTAATTGTATCCCTAATTTTCTGCAAATTATCTTAAAAGTTGCTGTTACTTGTTGGTGAGTAATAAAATGACCATATATATTGCAAAATACAAAATGATGTATATTATTTTTAATATTTTTTGAATGCTCTATTTGTTCTCTAAAAATATTCTCTATGACATTTTGGGGTGCAATATCAAAATAAATTTCTCTATAATCTGCTAAGTTCAACCTTTTTCTTTTTTTTGAGTTTTTGGTGCAATTACTAATACAAAACTTTTCTTCTTTGTTTCTGGTTATAGTTTTTGAAATTATAAAAAACTTTTTTTGGAAGTTAATGTCACTTTTTTTGGGTGGATTATATACAAGAGCTAATAATTCCCCTATTCTTTGACCACTAGCAAAAGCTAACCTTACAATATTTTTAAAGGTTATACTATCCATTGATGACCTTATATCTGTTAAAATTGGTGTTGAAATGATATATTCCATTAAAAGATTTTGTTCTTCTATTTCAAAAGGTCTAGCAATTTCTTTTGGTATATCGCTGTAAACTTTAGATATTTTTTGTAGTGGATTTTCTAACAAAAGATTATGTTCTATTGCATATTTAAACCCAGAGTTTAATTCGTCCCTTATTTTGTCGATACTACTTTGTGATAAATTTGATGTCAATGAATTAAACAATTCTTGAATATCTTTTGCAGTAATACTTTGTAATTTACAATTTCCTAATCCACATTTGATTATTTTCTTTATAGTGGATTTATTTCTACTATAGCTATTTTCATTTATTTTTTTGGCATTAAGTTTTTCTTCTTCATTTTTATACAATAATTCTGCCACAGTTATTTTAGACTTTTCTACAAAGCCCCCATTTTTTGATTTATCTATGTTTTCTTGGGCTTCTTTTTTTGTATTAAATCTACCTAAATACTTTCTTTCTCCTCCATTTGAAGGAGATAAAGCTGTATTTTTAATATAAATATAGAATCTATCGCAATTACTAGCATCTCTACATTCTTGACATTTCTTACATTTTTTTGTTCCAATTCTATTATTGCAAATACTTCTATCTTTACATTCAGAACATATTTTACACATTTTCTCTTTTGTTTTTTTTCTTGGAACTTTTTGTACTATGTCAGCTACAGTTCCTGTTCCATTTCTATTTTTCTTTTTTACATCTTTTCTTGGTCTAGCCATAATAAAAAACCTCCTTAAAATATCCATATACTTCAAGAAAGTTTTGCTATTTATTGATTTTTTGAACGAATTTTGATAAAATAAAAATATCAAATGCTTTCTTAAAAGTATTTGTGATTAGTGAGTAATGTGGTTATTTGGCGATAGGCACATTACTCAATTTATTTATTTTCATTATTAATAATATCTTACTTCTATAACTTTTCCTAAAAATTTCATTTTTTCTTTTGTAAATGTAATTGGTGTGTAGTTTGTGTTAATTGGTTGTAAAATTATAAAAGAATCTTCGTTTTTTAATTTTCCAATTAGAATATCATTTTTTTCATTAGTTATTGCAACAATTTGTCCATCTTCGTATTTTGAATATTCTTTTACTATTATGGTGTCATCTTTATTAAATTTTGGAGACATAAAGTTATCATCTACTTTTATTGCAGATAGTATTGGATTGCTTTTCAGCAGTTCAGCTCTAATTGATATGTAACCAATAATATTATTTGTATTTTTAAAATACAATGCTAATGAAACGTCATTTGTTGCATACTCCTCATTTAATTTAGTTAATATTTCTGTATATATTGGCTTTAATTCTACAAATATCCTAAAAAATTCAATATCTAATTCTTTCCTCTGTAAAACTTTTTTTATTATAGGAATAGTTGAATTTAAGCAAGCATACTCAGGTAATCTTTCTTTTAATGTTACGGCAAGAAATATAAAATTATTTAGAAAAAGAAATATTTTGTTTGTAAGTATCTCGGCTTTTTCGGTTTCTAAATGTTCATTTTTAATATATGTATATATGTACTGTTCTTGCTTTTCAAAGTAAATCTTTGCTCTGTGTTCATATTCAGGTAAAGTAATATTTTTTAAAGAAAAATAAAAAGCATTATTAAAAAATTTAGAAAAATAATTATAAACATATTGGTATTCACTTGCTGAAATTTTATCATTTAAAAGCGTGTTTCTAAGCATATTTATAAGTATATTCTTCTGTTCTTGACCATTTAATACTTCCAAAGATATATTTAATTTTTCACATATTTTTTCTTGTATTTCAACAGAAGGTGTCCTTTTATTTTTTTCATACAAAGTAATTGCTGATTTAGAAACAGAATGTAATTCGCTACTTAATTTCCTTTGTGTTAGATTTTCACTTTTTCTATATTTTTCTAAATTATACGCTATTAAAATACTCAAATCCATACCTCCAATCTATTATTTGCCTTAGTATATCATCAAAAGAAATATAAGTCAATACAGTACTGTAACTTTTTTTAAAAAAAAATTTACAGTTTTGTATTGACTTCTTTATATTTCGCGTGCTAGAATATTAAGCAAGGTTACACTACCGTAACCAAAAGGAGCAAAATCAGGAGGGAAAAAATATGGAAAGTTCAGAAGTTAAAGTATTAACAGTAGATGAAGTAAAAAATTTATTAAAATTAGGTAGAAATAAGGTTTATAAGATTTTTGCGAGAGATGATTTTCCAGCCATTTTAATTGGTAGAAGATATGTAGTAGAAGAAGAAGCTTTAAAAAAGTGGCTACAGGAAAGAAGAATTTGAATGGATTTAAAAGCCATTTAAAATTCTGAAAAAAGAAAAGGAGAATAATAATGCAAAAAGAGGATTTAGAAAAAGCAGTAAAAATAATTAAAGATGAGAATGTAAAAGGATATTGTAAAGGCTGTATTTTAGAAATGGTTCAAGACTATTTTTCTAATGAAATAAATTTTAAAGATTGGCTTGGTAATTGTCTTGCTAAAAATACAAAAAGTAGTGTTGAATTAGAGGAAGAACATATAAATTTACGTATTAACACTGTCTATAACAATGTAGTAAAAATGATAAATGATTACCATATTGAAAGAGAAAAGATTCAAGAAATAAAGAAGTTAAGAAATAAAGAAAATATAAGTGAAGATGACTTAAAAGATTTTTTTAGCAATTTGAAATTAAATAACGATTACACAGTAAATCTAACAGATAAAATTGGTGAAGTAAGCTTAATTGCAAAACTAATTGAAAATAAAAATATTAGAAATGAATATTTATTTCAAGATGAAGACATTCACCATTTGTTTAATATACGAAGAATGTCAGAAATCCTCATTGTTTTACGTAAATTAGAGGTTGAAGATGAAAACTTATCAGAAAATCTAATAAAAAATGATTTTGGTTTCCATTCTCCTTTTACTGCACACGAAATAAAATGTATTTTTGCCATAAAGAAAAAGGATAAAAGAAAAATAGAAGAAATTTATTTGAATTTAAAAAGATATGCTAAATTAAGGGAATACTTTAAATATAATAATGAAAAAGAGGTCAATGATTTTTTACTTGAAGTATGTAACTCTGATAATTTTTGCAATTTGTCAGTGAATGAATTAGCTGATTATTTAGAAACTTTTTTACTATATTTAGAAGATGAAGGAAGATATGTTTTAGAAGAAAGCTACAATCATATTAAAGTAGCTACAAATTGTAACATAACAGAATATTTTGACAATAAAGATGAACAAATATCACTAAATATAGGCTTGCCTTTTAACATATTAAATAGATGCATTAATGGTTTTAGGAAAGGGCAACTATTAGGAGTTGGTATGCTGTCAAATGCGGGAAAGACTAGATTTTTAATAAGTATAGTTGTTTATTTAATATTTGTAGCAAAACAGAAAGTCCTTTTAATTTTAAATGAAACAACAGCAGAAGATTTTTTTATGTGTTTAGTTACAACAGTTTTAAATAATACAGATTTAAAAAACACACATAAACTAAGTTCAAAAAAAGAAAAGGAAATTAGAACTATGAGAATGTTAAATAAACAAATAGATAAAGATTTTTCAAGTTTTTTATTTGATGTACAAGAAAACATCGATAAAAATCTTTTGTTACATATAACAGATAATTACACAAATGAAGATTTAGCAAGTATGATTTTAAAATCATATTATGAAAAAGGAACAGATTATGTGTTTTATGATACAATGAAAGTTACTTTAAACTCTACAGACACAACAGATGACTTAAAAAAGACAGCCACTCTATTATCTGAAATTGCAAAAAAACACAAATTATTTATAGCTTGCTCATTTCAATTAACCGATGACACGATAAAAACAGCACCTGAACTAATTAACAGACTAAATATCGCAAATTCAAAGCAAATTTACCATGTTATGGATACAGTAATACTTTTTAAAGAAATAGACAAAAAAGACTATAGTAAATATGCTTTTGTAAGATATAAAGAAATACAACCGCAGTCACTAGAGCTAGATAAGAGATATTATGCTTGCGTCTTGAACAAAAATAGAGTTGGAGAAAAGCCAACATTGATTTTTGAGGTCGATTTAGACTTAAATGTGTGGAAAGAATTAGGAAAATTATTAAAAAGATAAGTGTTAGTTAGTAGGGGCACTCTCCCCTTTAGAGGGGGAGTAGCCCCTTAACTAAATAAGACCTTAATATATAGATGAATTTTCGCATTATAAATATATATTATTATATAAATATAGTGCGAAAAAGGAGGCAAAATGAGTAAATATGAAGTAGTTAATGGATTTATTGAAAATATGAAAAACTTATATTCTGCCACATATACAGATAAACAAATAAGAAACTTTGAGATATTATATGAAACTTTAGAAAGCAAAAGTAGAATAGCAAATATAATACCTATTCCAATGGGAGAAGGCAAGAGTATGTTTATTGAATATTATTGCAGATATAAATACGATACTGACCAGGATTTTTCAGCAGTAATCGTGAAATCAAAAATATATGAGGCTGATGAATTTTGCAGTAATATGGGAGTAAAAGATAGTGACACTGCATTATTATATGAATTTCTTGGCAAAACAGATTATTATGGCTCGATAGTAACTTTTAATGGAAATCCTATGTATGAGTTTCCAAAATATAGTAATCTGAAGGCATTAGCGTTAAAAGGATTTAATTTTGCATATTGTATAAAATACAAAGATATAAATTCTAAGGCTAAAGAAAAATATTATGGAGATGCTTTAATTGCAACAGACTATGATAGTAGGTTATGTTCAAATTGTGATAAACATTGCCCATTAAAAAAATTAAAATATCATATAAAAAAATTTAGAGTGATAGCAATAACACATAATAGATTATTTTGGAGTAATTCCGAAAAAGAGATTTTGAAAAATGTGCTTTACTACGAAAATGAAAAAGGAGAATTGCTCAGAAGGAAATTGCTAATTATTGATGAGAAAATTTCAATGTTTTATAGGGAAGTATTAAAACTCACGGATTTTACTAAGTTAGAAAATTTTATTAATAATAGCAATGTACCTGAAAATGACAAAAAGCTAATAAAAAAATTTAAAAAAGAGATAAACAATTTAGAGTTCGGACGAAACAACAATGACTTTGAAATTGTAGACAATAAAATAAACATAACGGATAAATTCTCTGAAAAATTGTCAAAACAAATTTTTAAAAATGAAGAATGTAAAGAACTAGAAACTACTATTTCTTTCTTAGAAAAAATGGCAAATTTCCCACAAATAATGACATACATTAATAAAAATCAAAGCCCTAAAAATGACAACAGAGAAATAAGTATAGCGAAGTATTTAGATTTAAGTAATTATAGCCAATATTTTGAAAATACAGTAGTAACAGACGCAACAAGTATCATAGATATAGAATATGATAAGTCAAAAGCAATTATAAATAAAGACATAAACATAATTAAAAAGCCAATTAATTGCTTTATTCCTACAAAATTATGCAGTTTTAGTAAGCAAGCTATAAAGAATAATTATAACATTAATATAAAAAATATTGCTAAAGAGTGCACTAGCATAATAAAACAAAACTCTGAAATTAAAACTCTTATAGTAACTTATAAATGGATATATAATGAAAGTGACAGTTTTTTGCAAGATATTGAAAAAAGTATAATGGCTGAGAAAGATTCGTATAGAATAATTTATTTTGGCGAATTTACGACAGGAGTAAATTTCTTATCTAATTATCAAAATATTATCTTTATCGGACAATTAAGAAAAGGCTCATTTTATGAGAAAACAAAAGAATTTATTTTGGATAATAATTTTACTCAAGAAGAAATTAGATATAATGAATTTTTGCTAGATATGATACAACAAATCGGTCGAACATCTTATAGAAAGGGTATTACTCCAAATGTTTTTATTTTTGAAAAAGAGGAAATAGTAAATAATCTAATTGAAGGACTTTCAGCTTTTTTTAATGTAAATATTTTTGAGTATGAAAACAATTATCTATGGCGAGAAAGGAAAAAAAGAAATAACGGCAAATGTAAAAAGAATTCTTGGTATTGGAAATTTTTAGTTTTTGTAGACAAAGAAAGTAAAAAGCTGGGCATAGATAAAAAAGAATATAAACTAGAAGATATTAAAAAAGCTATTGGTTATAATCTGAAAGACTGTAAAAAGGCTTTTTTAGATAAAGCATCTAACTTTATAGATTATAATAAAAAGGAAAAGACTGTTATTATTGATTTTAAAAAAGCTCAATATGATATTCAATTTAATGAAATAGATACTTAAAATGGGAGGTATATTATTAATAATATGCCCCCTACTTTTTAAAATTACTCATTTTGAATCTGCGTAAAAATAGAAAATTGAAATTTTTAAATCTAGGCATTTTGATTAGAACATTTTATATATTAATTTATTTTAGAGCATTTTACTATGTTGTTTCTATGGAGTTCAAAAATTGAAATTTAGTGTGTACCACTTAATAACCTATTTGCAATAATATCCAAAATACTTATAGACTTTTCCACAATTTATGAACGATGTTTTTCTATTATTACTTTGTTTTTGTTGCCTTACCAAAAGATAAGAAGCTATGGAAAAGTAGATAAATAATAAAAATAATTGTAATACTATTATTGTAACTTAAAACAATTATTGTAGTATTTTAAGTAAAAACACTAACTTTTGTAAATCAATTTGATTTAAAAGTATATACAATAAAATTAGCTAGATAGCTAGAAATATATAGAATTTGTTATACTATTAGTAATCAATACTTTGCATAAATAAAATGAAACTTTATATTGGTATATGTATATAAAAGCCTTGCTTTTCAAAATTAAAAAATAAAAACCTCCAGAGCTAAGTACTATTTTATAATTATATGGATTTTACGACCTCTAGTTAATAAAAAAATATCATTTATTGAATATTAAAATATACTGTAGTGTGTTTTAGTTTCTAAAAGAGGAAATTAAACAGGGCATAATATAATATAGAAACCTTACTATATTATATCTATACTGTTTTTAGAAACTTGATATTTCACTATGCAATGTTTATTTTATTTTTTTATTATTCTACAGACATTGAAAAAATATAGTTTTAGAAATATGCTAAAAATTAGCAACAATAAAAGAATAAAGTAACTAAATGAGCATTAATACAATATTGATGTGCAGATTCTCTGTATTTCTTATTACTTGTAAAATACTAAAAAATAAAAACATTTTAGCTTTTTGTGTTTTAATGAACTTTTTATCTAAAATTCATTAAAGCTACTAAGTTACTAAAACATTTATAGTGGTTATATTTTTATAAATCTGTCATTTTTTCATTACAGGCTAATTATACCACAAAAAAGCTTATTTGTCAAATTGACTAACAAAATATTAATTCTATAACAAATAACAAATAATTCATATTATATATATTTATTTTTTTATTTGCAAAGCAATAAAAACATCTAAATTCAGAATTCGCTGGATAAAACAAAAATTGCGATATTATATACAAAAATTTGTGCTTTATTTCAGCAAGATGTAAAGCTTGAAACCGTTGAAGCTGTAAGAAAATATTTAATTTTTGTATTGACATTTTTTGAGAAATATGGTAACATCAATATAGTTCATAAAGAACAAAAAAATACTTTTATATATGTTATCGGTCGCCAAACTTCAAACATATATAAAAGCCCTTCGAAATATCTATGAAAGATATTACATTTATATAATACCACATTGGACACTTATTTTTCAATAGATATTTTGAAAATATTTTATTGAAAGGTAGGTGTTTTTATTATGCAACTGGAAGAAATCAAAAAAAATTGCAAAATTATTACAAATGAAGAAAAACAGGGGGAGGAATTATACTTTGAACAAAAGCCACAATATGACATTATTAAGGAATTAAAAAGCAATGGTTACAGGTGGCACAATGTCAAAAAATGTTGGTATAAAAAGTTAAACTATAAGGCAACCAAAAAAGAGCAAAAAAATTATTTAGGTGTAAAAGTTGGCGACATTTTTCACTTTTCTTGGGGCTACGAGCAAACAAACGCAAACTATTTTCAGGTGGTAGCCTTAAAAGGCACAAAACAAGTAGTAATAAAAGAAATTGCATACGAAATTGCAGAAACAACAGGCTTAGATAGTTACAAGGTTAGACCAGTAAAAAACTCATTTTTGAAGAATAGCCATTTTATAGTCGATAATGAAAAAGGAGCAGTAAAAAAAATAAATGGGTTACAAAATGGGACAATATACATAAATATCGATAGCTTTGGCTTTTGTAGTTTATGGAACGGACAAGATGACTTAATGACTTGCTATTATTAATAAGAAAGGAGATTTTTGAAAATGGAAAGAAAAAGAATTGAAAAAATAATAAATAAATTAGATGATATTTATCAAACTTCTTATGATGACGAATTTAATGTTGCTTTATATGTTTTTGTAAGATATGGGCTTTTTGAATTTAATAATTATATTTGTGATGATGAACTGAAGGAAATTAGCAAAATATTAAAAAGACATAGCACAATTTTCGATGGTGAAATAAATGATGAAGTTAGTATGATATTAAATGACACAGAAGAAAATTAAAGAAACGGAGGAAAAAGAATGACATTAATAATTATATATATTGTTATTTTACTTTTAAAAGGCGGAATGGGTAAAAGATAGGTGTTGATAAAAGTATGCTTATTCAAACAATAGAAAATATATGAAAATATTGTTTAGAAAAGTTGGTAAAACATTTTATAAATATTTATAAAATAAGAACCACTTTTCTAAACACTAAAATTAAAGAATGGAGTGGTAAAAATGCCAAAAACGATTGCTTATATAAGAGTTAGTAGTAAAGACCAAAACCTTGACCGACAACTTGAAGAATTAAAAAAATTAGGAATAGAAGAAAAATACATATATCAAGACAAGCAGAGTGGCAAAGACTTTGAAAGAATAGGCTATCAGTATATGAAGAAATCACTTGAAAAGGGTGATACATTGGTAATAAAGGAATTAGACCGTATAGGACGTAATCAAGAAGAATTGAAAAAAGAATGGGAATATTTTAAAAATAATGAAATCAATGTTAGAGTTTTAGACTTACCAGCACTTAATATCAATTATGATGATGAAAATATAAAGCCTTTGGTAAAAATGATTAATAACATTATATTTGAAGTAATGAGTTGGAAAGCACAAAATGAACGAGAAACAATAAAGAAAAGACAAGCAGAGCGGAATTGCAGTTGCAAAAGCTAAAAATGTAAAGTTTGGCAGACCAAAAATTGAAATCCCGACAAATTTTGAAGAAATTTATAATAAATGGAAAAGTGGAGAAATAACAGCAACAAAAGGAATGGAGTTGACAGGATTAAAACGCAATAAGTTTTATGACTTCGTAAAAATTTTTGAAAAAAGAAAGGGTGTAAAAAGAAATGGAACAAATTAAAAAAGTCGGTAGACCTAGATTAATAATAAACGAAAAAAAATTACAAGAAGAATTGAAAAAGTATTTGAATGGAGAACAGTCAGGAGTTGAGACATATTCGACTTTAAGGATAGGAAAGACGAGCTTTTATCATATTTTAAAGGAAAGAGGGATAAAAAGATGTTAATTCAATATAACAAGTTAAAATACATACTTTTAAAGCATTATAAAAATGTTAATATACAAATAGCGATAAATGGAATAATCAATACGACTTTATTTTTAGAAAAAGCAAAAATTATAGTAGATAAAAGGAAATTAATTTTTTCGAATGGAGAATATAAAAACATCATAATAGATTTACAAAATGTAAGTAAAATTAAAATAATAAATAAATGGCACATATTAATTAAATGTAAAGAAATTGAAATCGACATACAACAATAAAAAATGAGGGCTAGCACTATGCTAGTTCTTTTTATGCTCCCCCTATTTTAAGTATTTCCATAAAATTTTTTTGGTATATACAGTATATGCACCACCATTTAGATAGCCAAAAAAAGAACTTGCCCAATAATAAAATAAGCAAATTCATTTTAATTTAATTCATTCATAAAATCTTTTAATAATATGTCTGTCGAAACACCCAAAACTTTTGAGAATCCAGCTAATTCATATTCTTTTATAATGCGGTTACCATGTTCAAGTCGTTGCAAAGAATTTTTGGGTATGTCAACACCAAGTAATAACAATTTATTTGACAAATCTACTAATGATAGATTCTGTTTTTCCCTATAATATCTAATTTTATCTCCAATAACATTTAATTTGTCATTATATTTCCTTATATTATTCATAAAAATATTGTCCTCATTTTTCTCATTTTTATACATTGATTTTACTATATTTTTATGATAAATTAGACAACACAGGCGTTGTCAAAACAGATAAGTGAAAAGGGGTAATAAAATGATAGAAAAAGCAGTAGCAATAGATATTTTAGAAAAAATTGAAGCGGATTTAAGGTATGGAAATACAGATAAAGCAGTAGAGAACATTGATAAAATACTAAATAATAAATTGTATAATTTAATGTTGGAATATAAAAAAAGCCAAGAAAAATATGGAAAAAATAACAAAAAGACATTGATAATTGAGCAAAAAATAAACAAAGAAATGACCAGAACTCTTTTTGAAAAGAATTAACTCACTTCTTTGTCATCTATTGTTACTGTTATAAGCTCAGCTACAGAACAATGAAGATATTTGCAGAAATCTTGAATATAGCGAAATGAAATAGAAGAAGTTTCATTTTTTATTATTCTATTCAAGTTTCTAGTTGTTATGTTCATTTGCTGACATAACCAATATTTTGTTTTATTGTTTTTGCGTAGTAATTTTTCAATATTAAAAGTGACCATTTTTCTCCTCCAATATTTAAAATTTTACAATAAAACGAATTTTTAAATAAGATATTTACAAATACCATATATGTGAGATATAATATAAAAATAATTATTGAACAGGAGTAAAAGAATGGAAAATATAAGATTTTTAGAAGTCTTAAATAGAATAAGAAGTTGTTTGTTAAATAATGATAAATATGTAGCAAAAGAATATGTAGAGCTCGAAATAAATAATCTAAAGGGTCGAACGGAAAAGAGGTGTGAAAATAAACAATATTTTGGAAAAAGTTATTGTAAATATTGTTTAAATGTAAATTGTAATGAAAATAAAAGGGAGGTGTTAAAAAATGGACATTTTGTGGATAATCTTTTTTAGTTATTTATTTATAGGACTTGTTTTTGGATTAATTAGCGGAAGTATTAATGATAACAAAGGTTACTCTTATTGGACTGGATTCTGGTGTGGATTTATCTTAGGTTTAATAGGATTATTAATAGTTGCATTACAAAAAGATAAAACAAAGGAAAATAAAATATTATACAATTCTGCTGAAATAGAAAGGTTCAAAAAATTAGCAGATAATGGAACAATTACGCAAAATGAATTTGAATCAATTAAGAAAAAGATGTTAAAAAATATTTGAAACAAAGGGATAAAAAAGAAATCGAATTAAAAATTAGTAAAGAAAATGGAAAAAATATAATTATTTAAAGGAGATGTTTAAAAAATGAAAAATAAAATTATAAAATATATAATGTTACTGGTTATAATAATTATTATTATTGTCGCAATAGTTTTAATGTTACAAAATAGGAAAAAAAAAGACAATGGAATTAATAATAATAACGTGGAAAATGTTGCAGAAGAAGAAAGCTCTAATTTAGAAACATATAAGAACGAAGCTTATGGAATTGAGTTCAAATATAGTAAAGAATTGGAAAAGCCAACAATAGGTAATTATTCAGAGATTAATTTGGAATATCCAAAAATTGCAGGAAGTAGATTTTTTTGTAATATACCTGATAGTCCCAATATCTCATATAATAAAGAAGTAGAAATTCAAAATTATATACAAACAAGAGAATCTTTTAATAATAGTACATTTATAAAAAGAGAAGAAACAACTATATCTAAAATTCAACCTATTAATTGCACATTATTAGAGTATGAAACAGGAGCATTTACAGAAGATATTTATATCATCCCAAATAGAGCAGGCATAATTTATATGGGTGTGACGTATCCAAAGGGAGAACCAATAAAAGAATTTAATGATATATTAGACTCTATTATATATCAAGAAAACTAGGGTGGAAAATGAAAATGGCAAGTAATGAAGAGTTAAAAGCAATGGAAATAAAAAATGATAATGTAATAATCTGTGAGAATTGTTATGAAGAAAATGAGGCAACAAGAACAACATGCAAAAATTGTGGAGCAAAATTATATAAAAGAGGAATAGAAGGAAAAACAAAAGAGCCAATAAATGAAAGTTATAATACAAACAATAATAGTTATTATGACAACAACAATAAAATAGCAATGATATTGAGAGTATTTGCAATTATAGAAATTGTTGCTGGATTTATAGTAGGTGGTATCTTAGGTGATACCTTTGGAGTTGGATACAGAGGCTATGACTTTAATTGGGGCTTATTTGTTGGAATTGTAGTAGCAGGCTTTATGAGTGGTATATTTATATTAGGATTTGCAGAAATAATACAACTATTACAAGATATAAAATATAAAATAAAGAAATAAAAAGTTACTTTTAATAAATAGAAAAAACAGCTTTATATTAAATAGGGCTGTTTTTTATTAATAAAACTTTTGCCCATTTTCTATTCACTTATTAAAATAAATATGTCCTAATTTGTTAAAGTTATATAAATTCTGTATTTTATAACTTTTATAAATTGTAACACAAAAATTATAGTTAGTGAATAGCAAATAGACCTTTTAAAATTGATTTTAAGCCGTTTTTATTTTTAAGGAATATAATTTTATGCCTACATAATTTTAAATGCCTTAAAAGCGATTATGTGAATTAGTGAACTTGGCTTATATCAGGTACTCTAGCCTTCTCTCCCCCAAATTATAATAGTATTAAAAAAGAAAAATAATCACATGAAAATTTATATAATAACTTACAACATTTTAAAAAGTGAATGCCACGAACTACTGAAAATATTGGGCTTATTAGCATAATAAAATTAGAATTTTATATACATAGTTCATTTATTCGATATTTGAGTAAATAATAACAATTTATCTTAATATATATAAGTTTATTTAATTATAAATAAACCCAAGATAAAGCACTTTATTTTAATTTTTGAACTAGGATAAGGTATTAAGAAATAAAAACACATAACAATTAAAATTATTTGTAAAACTTTACTTTGTTTGCTTGTTTTTTATTGTGAAATAATGTAATATATTGTCAACCTTTCTTGTCAAAAGGTAGTTACCTACAAGGAACGGAAAGGGGGCAAATTATATGACTAATCCCGAACTTATTCTAAAGTTGGTTGAAATGCTTTTAGCGGAAAGAGATAGAAATAACTTACTTCAATCACATTTAGAAGAAAAAAAAAGTGAAGGCTAAAAAGTCATTACATAGCCGAAAGTGGGAGTAAAATTGCAGTTTACTCCTGCTTTTTATATACAAAAAAAGTATGTGTAATTGCAGTACACATACAGACAAACAAATGACACAATCCCGAACTAAAGTGCATTGTTTAATGTAACTATATAATAACACCTTTTTTTGTATTTGTCAAATTATTTTTTTAGTAAATTGCTTATTATACAGTTAATATAATTCTATCCACTAAATATAATTTTTATGCGACAATTTAATAAAATTTGAAAGTATTTTTATATATATAGTTCATTTATTATTATTCTAGGGAATATATTTAATATACCATTCAGTCACATAATTCATTATAATATAAATTATATCTATCCTATTGTAGGAATACTTGATTTTTGAACTATATAAAATTAAATATTATTCTTTTTTGTGCTTTTTTCTAAAATTTTGAGTATAATATATAAAGATAATGTGAAATATATTTATATTGTATTAAAATTGTATTAAAAAATAAACAATAATCTAGGAATGCATAGAAACAAGCAAAATTCTAGGCGACTTTGAACGACTGTCGCCTCCAACTGCAGTAAGACTGCAGTATTTTAATTTCTGCTATCTTTTTTGATGGCGGACAAGCATGTTGGATAGAAGAATCCAACAGCTAGGTAGGGCAAATCTGCTCTTGCAATATTCCTTTTTAGGAACTCTTTAGTAACCGGGTGCGAACGAGAGTGTTGTTAATGAAAATATTAGCACGTCTTGCAGGAACTTACAAAAATCCTTTTGGATATGGCTGTTTAGTAGTGGCGAACGAACGACGGTTGATGCCTTGAGAGACCACTCTCTGGTATCTTTTGTAAGACCTACCTATCTTAATGGAAACTTGTAAGTTTCTATTAGGGAAGTAGAGGAAGATAAATCCATCTTCCTCTACTTTTATATAACATAGAGTAGCATAGAATATATAGTTATTTCAATAAAATTGCAGTAATAATTTTTAAATAAAAATAACACAAATAAGGGGGAAAATTATGGGAATAAAGCAAGAAAATGAAATAACAATGAAAGTAAATTGTGGAATAAGTGAGCTATGTAAAATTCTAGAAGATAAGGGATTTAAAGTTGTAGATAGATTTACAATGAATGATATATTTATGATACCAAATACTTTAAAAAGTAAGATAAAAACATTAACTAGTAGAGAAATTTTAAAAGATGCAATATTAATAAGAGATATAGAAAATCAATTTTACAAAAACAGAAATAAAAAAATAACTTTTAAAAAGAAAGAATTCAACAAAAACGGTGATATATTAAATCAAGAATCTATATTAAAAACACAAGAAAGTGTTTATCATTCAAGAAATATTTGACAAATATAAAAAAAAATGTTATTATATATTTACATTAAACAAACAAAACATTCAAAGTTCTGCGAATGTCATTTGTGCTTGTATGTGTATCACAACTACACATACTTTTTTTATTATATAAAAACAGGATAGACCACAACATTCTATCCTGTTTGACAATACAATTATGTATTATCTGCTTTAATCTTTTCATCTTTTGTATTTGCTTTAGTAGATTTTAATGTTTCAATTTCTTCTTTTTGTTTTAATAATTTATCTACTAGTTGCAAAATTAGTTCTGCGTTTGTCATAAGTGCTTCCCCCCTTTCCGTCCTTATGTAAAAGACTACCTTCTGACAAGAAAGGTTACCAACATATTACAATATTTTACAGTAAAAAACAAGCGAACATAGTAAAAATTTACAATTAATTTTAGTATCGTCAACACTTTTTCAAAACAAAAAATGCTTGAAAATAAGCTGTAAATATGATATTATATTTATGTTAATTTTTTTAATCCTGTTTTACAGGTTAATATATAGGCAGTTATTATAAAATCAATTGTTTTAAGGAGGAGTTATCTATGAATTGCGGTGAAATACGTAAAGCTATTTTATCTATCAAAGAGCCTTTTTGCCAACAAGATCTTTTTAACATGCTAAAAGGTGTAAATCGTGATGCAATACTGAATAGTTTGGATTATTTGTATGATTACAGACTGGTTGATTATCAATACGTAAATGGTAGGTGGGCTTATGTTATCACACCATAATCGCATTTCATGAAAATATCCCTCCAATACAAGGAGGGATGTTTATATTAATCGATTATTTTTTTCTTTATGTCATAATTAACTCTACAAACTCCTTCAAATAATCCACTATTTCTTTTTTTCTAATTCCTTCTTCTGCATATATATCTAAAACTTCAATCTCTTCCTCGCCTATTTTCACCTTTAAATTAGCTATAATTTGATTTTCTACCACAGGTGCTTCAAAATAATATATAGAATTTACTTCTATATCTATCTTATCTACTTCTTCTTTCTTTACTGCCATTTGTTCAAATGACATCTCTTCTAAAAGCAGTTTTATCTGATTTTCTATTCCTTTATTCACATATATTCTACCTTGGTTTATTTCTTTCCATTGATTAAATTTATTTTCTATAATCTCCTTTACATTAACTATTTCAAAGTTTTCATATGCATAATTAATTAATTTTATGCTATCTGCAGTTCTTTGTTTTGTTGTATCTGCTCCTATTATTACAGTTATAATATCCAAATCATCTCTTTTGCATGCTGTAACCAAGCATCTCCCTGCTCCATTTGTAAATCCAGTTTTTACACCATAAACTCCAGAAATACTGCCTAATAATTTATTAGTATTATTTATAGCTTTAGCATATCCATTTATATAAATAGTAGTATTTTGCGTAGAAACTATTTCTTTAAATTTATCTATTTTCAAAGCATAATCAGCCATCTTTGCAAGTTCATAACCTGTTGTATAATGTCCATCATTATCAAGTCCATGTGGCACTACAAAATGTGAATTAGTTAGTCCAATTTCTTTTGCCTTTTCATTCATCATATTAGCAAATTCTTCAACACTTCCTCCTACATGAATAGCTAGTGCAACTGCTGCATCATTACCGTGAGCGAAGCATCAATCCATATAACAAATCATTTACAGTAATTTTGTCATTCTTTTTTAGTCCAAGTCTAGAGCCACCAATCCCAGCAGCTTTGCTGTCAATTGTTACTGTATCTTTTAAATTAGCATTTTCTAACACAACAATTGCAGTCATTATTTTAGTAGTAGATGCCATTGGAGTTTGCTTATTTCCATTTTTCTCATATATTATTCTACCAGAAGCTCTGTCATAAATTAACGCTATTCGTGAATCTACATTAAATTCTTCCGCATCAGAACTAGTCTCTATTACTTCCTTTTGTATCTCTTCTACGTCTACTTCTTCATCTTCATTATTTTCATCTTCTACATTTGTAGTATTGGCAAGATATTCTTCTACATCTAAAGTATTCAAACTTTCTTGATTTGCAGCTCTTACATTTAATGTAAAAACGCTTATTATTGCTATAGTCAAACATAGTGCAAACAGCTTAGTTATGAATTTCTTATTATCGTTATTTTTATTTTCTTTCATTTTACTAAACATCAAAAAATCACCTTCTAAATTATATTTTAGAAAGTGATTTTTTATGTGTTATCCATTAATATTTAAAATATACTATCTTTTTCATTACCTTTATATTTTGTAGTATTTTTAATTTATGTGATTTTATCTACTTCTTTTTGATAAATCATATTCTTCTGCATATTCAGCTTGAATGTCATCTATTTTTTCATCTGGAGTTTTTCCTGTTCTTGCATTGTATCTCCTTACAAAATCCTCAACCGAAACTTTTGCCTTTGCAGCCTCTTTTCTTAATGTTGTCTTGCTTCCATCTTCTAAAACAATCACATCATCTGCAGTTAGCACATCATTGCTTGCAGTATCATCCATGTTATAAACTTTAGTCTCTCCATCTCTGTCAAGCTCCGCTTCTGACCTTTTTAATTCATCTTCGATATCTACATTTTTAGATTTATCCATGAATTCTCTTACCTCTCTGGTAGTAGGTCTAATATTTCTAGTTTCTATTGGAGCAGATAAATATCTATTTTCCTTATCCTCACTTAAATCTGCTCTTACATAGTCTACTTCCAGAATTCCATATTGTCCAACTTTTACAGAAAGCATTTCTTCTTGTCCATTTAAAGAATTTCTTCCATTTATTCTTACCAGTCCTGCAACTTGCTCCTCCTCAACTACATTTCCATCTCTGCTATTTATAGATGTAACTGTTTGACCTGTTGTAGTTCCTTGAGTATTTTCCAAGCTGTCTATATTATGAATTTGTCCATCTTTATCAAGCCCCACAAAAGAAAATCTTCCATTCTGACCTTTGCTATGGTCTGAATAAACAACACCTATTTTTACAATTCCCTTTTCTCTTAGCTCTGGTATCATGTCTGCAAGAGTTTCTGTTTGTGTTACCCTTGTATTAGGGTCTAGTTCTTGCTTATTAGTAACTTTTTCAAATTCGGGGGTTTGATCAGTTTTCATTTCCGAATATGAATTAATATTGTCACTTCCAACTACTTTTGCAACTTCATCTAATCTCTTTTTATTTCCTTCCATTTCCAATTCTTCTGAATTTAAAACAATATCATCTTTTCCAAGTTCTTCTGGAAGTTCAAACTCAGCATCTTCTAAGTCTAATGTTTCTATATATCTTTCATCAATATTTTCTAAGTACTCAGGAGCAAATAAAACATTTCCTTCTTCATCTACTGTTGCAATTAAATTATTATCTTCATCATAAATTCTATAAATATATGTTTCATCATCTTCTCGTGGCTCCATGTCTTTCTCTGGCACAGAGTCATCTTTTATTTTAACAATATATACATTATTTACTCCAAGGCTTGTCCCTTTAAATTGAAAGTCTTTATAATATCCTATATTGCTAATTTCTTGCATATTTTCTGCAAGTTTTTCTTGCAATATTTCTCTTAACTTAAGCATGTTATTAATTCTATCTTCTCTATTTTTTGTGTCCATGATTACCTCTCTTCATTCTCCACTTTTAATCTCAAATATCCGAGTTCAATCCATCTATTATATGCAAGGTTTAAGTTAAACAATAGCTTTGGTTTTGCACCTGCCCTATTTTTGTCTACTACACATGCATAATATCTTTCATCTGGGTCATCGTATTTTTTCAAATCATAGAATTTTGTATCCACTTCTTCTAATGAATATTCATATTTGTCCAAATCTTCTCTCATTATTTGTTTTATCAAACATAACGTATCTAGAACTTCCTTTACAGTTCTACTTACTGCCAAGTCATTTACACTTAAATTGATTGGCATTGTGCTACTTTCTGTAAGCTGTAATGTTGAACATATGAACATATTAAAATTCTGTGCTAAGTTAGAAAGTATTGTTGCTGTTCTTTTTATTTCTTCTCCATTTCCTATGTTTGCAGTATCTGTTTTAAGTGTATCATAAAATACATATTCTATTTTTTCTTTATAGTAATAATTCATTATTACCTTCTTAAGCTCATCATTTGTATGATCTGTTATGTTTATAAAATATATTGAGTTATTTATTTGATTATTTAGCCAATCTGTTACAGCAATAGTCTTATTAAATTCATCTGAAACTTTTTTAAGTCTTTCTACAAATTGTTTTCTTGTTTCTTTTTTCTCTTGTAATATAAAGCCATCTTCATCAACTTCTACTTTTGCATCTTTATTTGGTCTAAATTTAAATTCTAGCAATTCTCCTTCAGTTTTAGATATTTTTTGACCATGTAATTTCTGAATCTCTGGATTGTTTAACACAGTGGTTATTAAACAAAGTTTCATTTTTTCTTCTGACATTTCATTAGAAATTACAAGTACTTTCTTTTTATGCACAAATGCTGTATATGCAGCAATGTTTATTGTAAATCTACTTTTACCAGAGTTTGATGGCATTGCAAAAGCCATTGTTTCTCCTTTGCGTATTCCTTTAAACACACTATTTAAAATAGGAAAAGGTAATGCTAAACCATTTGTTAAATTGTTTTCCCCTTTTTCTAAAAAGTCGGTTAAATCCTCACTAAGTATAGCTTGTTTAAATTTTTGAGTTACACTTACTTGTACTATAGCAGCTTTTACTTCATCGACTGACATTTGGTCATATAATTCATAATCTCGTATTCCTATTATCTGTTCTTGTATTTCTTCTCGTGGCTCCTCTAGATAACTCTTCCTCAATACGCATAATTTTCTAAGTTCCAAATATATTTTCTCCGGATTATATGTTCCTTCTGCTATTTCACTCTTTATTTCTTGTTTTTGTTTGTATGTTTCGTTGTTATCTACTGAGAAATTAAATCCTTTTTTAGCTATCTCTGGAGTGAATTTTCCACCTTCAGTAAACAAAATACTTTTGTATATATTAAGCAAACTTTGGTCATCAAAGTAACATTCTTCATTCATGATATAGTATTTTGTAATTAGTTTAGGATTATTAAGTAGCAAACCTATATATACTTTTTCTAGATTTTCATCTCTTAATCTTTCTGGATAAACAGATTCTTGAACTTTAACTTCTTCTTTATATTTTATCTCTTCTTCTTCATTATCTTCCCAAGCAAAGTAATCATCCTCATCAGTATCTTCCGAATCTTCGTCTGTTTTCTCTTCCTCATTATCTGTCTCATCATCAACTTCATCTTTGTCTTCAGAATCATTATCTTCTTGCTCATCATGAGCATTTGGATAATATCCTTCCACATAATTTTCATCTTCATACTCTTCGTCATCTTCATCATGTTCATTTAGGCTTTCATCCAAATATCTTTCATCATCATCTTCTTTAGAGCTATTTGTATCTTCATCGCTTTCTTCTTTGTTTTCTGAAATGGCTTCATCTTCTACTATT
>CAMOBD010000023.1 GCA_946578345.1 uncultured Clostridium sp. | reverse complement strand
AATAAGGAAAAGTAAAAAATTAAATCTCTTTTTAAAATATGCAAAATATAGTCTACTTAAAAAATATTAAATTAAAAAATAATCTTTGATATTTATATTCTTATTATTCGCAGAAAAAATTTTTTTATACAAAAAATATGAATAATAATTAAAATTTTGTAAAAGATAAGAGTAAGATAATTTGTTACTGTTCAGCGTAGAAATAGATATGTAAAGTTCGTTCCATCTTGCTGGTAGATATATATTGTGTTCTTCAAGTATTCGAACAAAATATATATCTACCACGTGGAACTACTTAGCATAGAAAATAAGTGAAGTGATTTTTTTAAGTATATCATGCTGAACAGTAACAATAATTACAAAATAAACGAATTGTATGACAGAGGAGAATAACAATGTTAATTACTTTTATAAGATCTATTTTATTATACATAATTGTACTAGTTGTAATGAGATTAATGGGAAAGCGTGAGATAGGACAACTTCAACCGTTTGAACTTGCAATTTCGATAATGATTGCAGATTTGGCTTCAACTCCAATGGCAGATGCGGGAATACCTATTTCAAATGGAATAATACCAATTTTAGCATTACTAGTAATGCATCTTACAATATCTATATTAAATATAAAGAGTATAAAAGCAAGACAGATACTTTGTGGAAAACCTTCTATACTAATATATAGGGGAAGGATTGATGAAAAAATGCTAAAAAAAGAACGATTTACTGTAAATGAATTAGAAGAAAGATTAAGAGGAAATAATGTTGTAAATATAGGAGATGTAGAATATGCAATTTTGGAAACAAGTGGACAAGTAACAGTAATACAAAAGCCTGAAAAGAAAAATGTTACAGCAGAGGATTTAGGATTAAAGCCAGAATATGAAGGGCTAGCATATGACTTAGTATTAGATGGAAAAGTAATGTATGAGAACTTAAAAATATTAAAGAAAGATTATGATTGGCTAAAAAAGGAAGTCAACAAATTTGGAATAAAACCCGAACAGGCTTTGATTGTGACTATTGATGGGAAGGGAAATATGTTTTGCCAAGAAAAAATGGGGAAGGGTTGAAAAATAATTGGATTTTGGCGTTGTTGAACTTCGCTTCGAAAATCCTTTGGCGTCACAAAAGTACGCCTCCGGTTTTCTTGCTTGTTTCGCCTAGCCAAAATACCAATTATTTTTCAACTTTATGCTATTATAAAAAAGAAAGGAAAAGCTGATTTATGAAAAAGGAACTAATTATTTGCATATTAATAATCACGTTAATAATAATCACTAATGTAGTGACGCAGAACTATACAAAGGAATGTGTAGCTCTAATGAATCAAAAGTTGGATATATTAAAGGAAGAAAGTTTGAATAAAAATATAAATGATGATAATAAAAAGAACATTTCAGATACTATAAAGGATATTGAAGATAATTGGAATAGTTTTCAAGAAAAACTGGCGTATTATATAGAGCATGATGAATTAGAAAAGGTAGAAACACAAATATGGGCAATGAAAGGATTTTGTGAGATAGGCAAATATGATGAGGTTGTGCCAGAACTAGACAAATGTGTATTTATACTTGAACATATACAGGATAAAACGAAGTTGAATGTGAAAAATATTTTTTAAAAATATAATGACTAAAATTCTCAAAAACTATTGAAATGACTAAAAATATATGATACAATATTTAATGTTACGAAAAGAGAAAAAATAGGAAGGAATTGAGAAAAATGATAGAAGTAATAAGAAATATAGTTTTAGTTATATATGTTTTAGTTTGTATAGTTTTGATAGTACTAGCTACAATACAAGCAAGAGATAACAATGGCGCATCACAAACAGTTACAGGTGCAGCAGCAAATAATTTTTATGAAAATAATAAAGGTAGAACAAAAGAAGGAAAACTTAAAAGATATACTGTTATATCAGGAGTTTTATTTGTTATACTTGCAGTAGCACTTTCAATATTATTTGTAATGTAAATTATTTAATTGATACAAAAAAAGAACATATATGGCATATGTTCTTTTTTTAACACGTTACTATTTAAAGGCTTTGAATAAAATCTAGGCAATATGTATGTTGTAAATGTTTGTTTTCGGCCCCCAACATCGTACAAACTGTAGAAACGAAAACTAAAGTTTCATTTAACAGTTTGTAAACTTGTCGGTCCCCACCTTAAGCACTCAAACAAAATTTAAAACATACATATTGCCTAGATAAAAACAAAAATACAAAAGCATTGAATAGCAACCATGTTATAATTTACAGAAGCTTTTGTAAAATAATTTATTTTTGTAAAGAAAGAAGGTTTGGATTTGGCTAAAAAGATTAATAAAAAGCAATTTGACAAAATTAACAAAATGATGCAGAGAAAAAAGAAAAATGCAGAGAAAAGGTCAAAAGATATTAAAAGAAAAAGTAAAAGAATAGATAATATCATGCTAGGCATACCGGAGGGAGTAGAGTTTACTGAGGCTAGTAAAAGGGCTTTAGAAAGAATAACTAAAAAAGCAAATAAAGACAATGGCAAAAACAACAAAAATAGAGATAGTGATGTAAACAAAACTAGTAATAAATCAAATGATTTAAGAAAGCATAAAGAACTACCAAAAGTCAAAGAAGATAGCAAAATATTTGAACTAGAAAGAAATACTATAGTAGGAACATACCAAAAAAGCAGAAATTTTGGTTTTGTTGTGCCTGATGATAAAAAGCTTGGAACAGATATATTCATATCAAAGAAAGATAACATGGGAGCGAAGACTAATCAAAAAGTTGTTGTAGAGATTACGAAACTTCCTAGCAAAGATAAAAGTGCGGAGGGAAAGATTATAGAGATTATTGGACATATTGACCAGGCTGGTGTTGACATGCTAAGTTTGGTTAAAGAGTATGATTTGCCATATGAATTTCCTGAGGCTGTACTTAAAGAGGCTAGAAGTATAGGGCAGACTGTAAACTATCCAAGTAAACATGAGCAAGTTACTAGAGAAAATAAAACAGAGTCAGAAAGCATGCAGCTAGGTGAAGGTATTAAAGAAAACACTGAAAATTATAGAAGAGATTTACGTGCAGAAGAGATTTTTACGATTGATGGAGAGGATGCGAAGGACTTAGATGATGCTGTAAATGTGCAGAAATTGGATAATGGAAATTACATTTTAGGAGTGCATATTGCAGATGTTAGCCATTATGTGAAAGAAGGCTCATTCTTGGACAAAGAGGCCATTTTAAGGGGCACAAGTGTGTACATGCTAGATAGAGTTATACCAATGCTACCAGTGGAACTTTCAAATGGTATATGTAGTTTAAATGCTGGTAGAGATAGATTTGCAATCTCTTGTATTATGGAGATAAATCCAAAAGGACAAGTTGTTTCTTCTGATATTTTTAAAAGTGTTATAAAAGTAACAGAAAGAATGTCGTATACAGATGTTCAAAAAATATTGAATAACTCAGATAATAAAGTTACAAAAAAGTATGAAAAATATATAAATCATTTTAAGCAGATGGAAGAACTAGCACATATTTTAAAAGACAGAAGAAGTAAAGATGGTAGCTTAAATCTAGATATTCCTGAGACTAAAGTAGTACTGAACGAAGATGGCATTGCTGTTGATATAAAGAAATATGAGCTATATTTTGCAAATGAAATAATTGAGCAATTTATGCTTACAGCAAATGAGACTGTGGCAGAAAAGTTTTTCTGGCTTGAGGCACCTTTTATATACAGAGTTCACGAAGCTCCAGATATGGAAAAGGTTACTGAGTTAAATAAGTTTTTGTTCAACTTGGGGTACAGAGTAAAATGTGGCAAAGAAGAAGTTCATCCAACAGCATTTGCAGATGTGTTAAATAAGATAAAAGGAAAGCCAGAGGAAATGGTTATCTCAAATCTTGTCTTAAGAACTTTAAAAGTTGCAAGATATGAGAGTGAAAATAAGGGACATTTTGGAATAGCAAGTAAGTATTATTGTCATTTTACTTCGCCAATTAGAAGATATCCTGATTTATTCATTCACAGGATTATATCGTTATACTTAAAGCAAGGTTATAACTTATCAGATGAGCAAATAGAAAAATATAGCATGCAAGCAACGAAATATGCAGAAACTTCATCTGAAAGAGAAAAGATAGCACAAAAAGTTGAACGTGAAAGTGTAGATATAAAAATGGCAGAATACATGGAGGACCACATCGGAGAAGAGTACGATGGAATTATATCAAGTATTACTTCATTTGGTGTATTTGTTGAATTAGAAAATACAGTAGAAGGATTGATAAGATTTGACAAATTAGGAGATGAATACTTTGTATATGATGAAAACATGAAAACACTACTAGGAGAAAAGACAAAAACTATGTACCACATTGGGGACAAGCTTCATGTACGAGTAATAAAAGCCGATAAGCAAACAAGGCAAATCGACTTTGAGAGAGTTTAAAGCTATAATTCATGATCTACTATTTTAGAGAAGAAGTATATATTTTTTTCTAAACAATAAAATTAGGCACAATCAAACAAAACACAGCTATAATAAACAACAATATGCCAACTGGCTTATTGTTGTTTTTGTATTCTAAATAACCAGTTATAACTGTTTCTAAAAAAGTATAAATCGATGCAATTAGAACTACAATTGCCATTTTTATTCCTCCTTTACGCTTGGGGACACTTCTTTTTGTCAAATCTTTTTTACACTTGGGGACACTCCTCTGCAGACCTGTCCTTATTTTTCCCTAAATTCCGCCTGTGCTAACTAATGAATAGCTTGAACGCAAATTAAAATCAACATTTACTTCGAAAAATGCGTCTTTATAATGACTTAGCCAATCATATTCTTCCCATTGAGATGTGGTAGAAAAGTATTTTGATGCATATAGTCCAAAACTGTCTATATCAGCATGGAGATTTTTGGAAGTTTTATATAGATAATTTGATATATTTGTTTTTAAAAAATCACTAGCTACTTGTTCTATCTTGGATGTCACTTCATCATCATTTAAGTCAATATTTCCATTCATTGACTGCATTTTGGCATTTATCTTGATTTTCGAAGTTATATAGGGTGTGCTGTTTACGAGGTATACAGAACTTTGAGTGTTTTTATCCAGCTCAATGTTCAAATCTATATAATCGAGTTCTTCAATCGGGCTTGGAATTCTTATCTGAGCATTTTTTAATTTGTTAGATATTATTAAATGACAAATTGATTCGAATCCATTCAATTCTCCTACGAGTTTATCTTCGTTAAATACAGCAAGTCCCATTGTTTCAACTCCTGGTTCCCCTGAGATTGGTGTTTGACCAGCCGTATAGTATGATGAAGAAGATGTACCAGAACCTTGGGATGCACCTGTATTTATAGAACCAAGTACGGCCACTGGGGATGAATAAGAGTCTGTGAGTGATGCAAAAAATTCATTAATGACAGTACTTTCTGTGTAACCTGTGTATTCACTAGAGGTTGGAGCAATTTCGTAATATCTTGCTGAGACTTTATCAAGGGCGGGTGCAGAGTATTCTAAAAAAGACTTTGCATCACATTTACTAATTATAATGTTGGAATCATTACGAAAGTGTATGTCATTTGTAAGTGTATACAAATATTCGCTTATTCCTTTTGCAGCAAGTTCTTCTGAAATTACTAAAACTTTGCAATGAGATAAATTCACTTCTTTACCCAGGTAACTGTTAAATAAGTTAATACCTGTATTTATTGAAGGACTTTCAATTGAGTCTACAACTACAGAGGAAGATTGGGAAGAACTAGAGCTGCCTTCAGAACTATTGGGAATTGATATTTGAAGACTAAGTCTCAAATTTTCTTGATCTCCTACATCTAATCCAATAGCTACTACATATGCTAGATTGTCAATTCCTTTAATTCCATAATAGCTTGTGGTAGAAATAACGAGTAAAAGTGCGAGAATTATAATTGCAAATATTTTTCGAACTTTATTATTCATAGGTGCCTCCTTTTTTTCACATTTGCTCCAATCAGTATCAGAGTAAATATTCCAAAAATTAAAATCAATGAGCCATATTTATAAAAAGCATTAGCAAATTTTTCAAGAGTAAACACATTATCTATAAGAAGAGATATAACAAAAATTATTGCACACACAGCGGCTGATAATGACTTGGCTTCTTTCATATGAGTTAATTTCTTAAATATATTTAAACAAAACATTACAGCAACACTTATAAAAGACATTAGTGCCAAAGTCCATATAAATATGAATATCATCTCTGGTCTTTCTAGAAAAGCGCTAAGTCTACTGTTTACTATAATAAAATAGATTGGTGATATTCTGCTAATTGTGTATATATCAGAAAAAGCGTAGACAAGTGTAGCAATAGATAGTATTAAAAATATTCCGCAAATTAAGGTTGAAAGGAAAGCCACTTTAGATGTATCTTCTTTTTTGTTTAACATAGGAGAAATGAAAAACAAAAAGAATAACCCATTAAAAGCAAATAAATTACTTGCCCCAGTGAGAAAAATTTTATCAGCACCATTTCCTAGAATAGGGAGTGGACGCTCAATTCTAAATAAATCCATAACAAATATAAAAGTGATCAAAATACTAAATAGAGCTATTGGTACAATGATTGTGTTAGTTTTTATAATGGACTTAGAACCAAATATATTTGCTACTACTGCCACAAATAAAAGTAAGAAAATTATAAAAGAGATAGGATAGTTGCTAAAATATACAAGTAACAAATTTTTAGAAAACATTCTAGTTAAAAATGCTGCTTCTATAATTAAGTAACTTATACATAATATACCCACTAAAATTTTCAAAAGCTTTCCACCCAGATATTCTGAGATGTCAATTATGTCTAAACCAAGGAAATTTTTAAACAATTTTGTTATAATTAATGCAAATATGAGTACAAGTACAAGGATATAGATACAATTCAAAACTGCAGCAGTTCCTGAGTTATCTAGTATCATTTGCGGTAGATTTAAAACCATATGATTCACAAATAATACAACAATCAAACAAATTGCTTCAAAATTACCAAGCTTTGTGTAATTCATAAGTACCTCCTTCTTTTAAATTATGTTAATTGCTTGTATATAGTTTAAGTTGGAAAAGAATTAAATTTTGGCTAGGAAAACGAGTTTGAAATTTATGAGGCGTACTTGGTGTACGTTGATTAAATTTCAAGCGAAGTTTGACAACGCAAAAATTGTAATTCTTTTTCAACTCTGTTTCCATTTCATGCTAATATGTTCTTGTCTTTCCTCTCTTTTGGTGTCAAGAAAATCTGCTCTTTTTTCTCTTTTCCAAATTGGAGCGTTAAAAATGCCCTCAGCAATTCTTCCTTTAGATGGGATGTATGGGTCAAGATAAGATACTCCAAAAGACTGAATTTTATTCGCAACGAGTAAATGTATAAAAGCTCCTATTGCAATACCAAGTAATCCAGCAAAATATCCCAAGATTATATATGCAAATCTACTTACCCTACAGTGAAACGCCAGATAATAGTCAGGAATGGCAAATGATGTTATACCAGTTATTGCGACTATTATAATTAGTATAGGGCTAACAATACCTGCATCAACAGCAGCCTGACCAATAATCAGCGCGCCGGATTATACCAAGTGTGGGTACAATGGGTGTAGGGACTCTTAAACCAGCCTCTCTTATAAGCTCAAAAGATAGTTCCATTAGAATGATTTCAAAGATTATGGAGAAAGGCACAGATGCACGAGAGGCAACTATTGCAAATAATAACTCTGTTGGTATGAATTCTTGATGAAAACTTGTTATAGCAACATATACACCAGGTAATAGCAAAGTTATCAAAAATGCTGCAATTCTTACAACTTTTAGCAGATTAGCAAATTGAAACTTTATATTATGGTCTTCAGAAGATTCAAGAAAATCTATAAAAGTAGCAGGGACGACCAATGCATAAGGGCTACCATTAACTAAAACGACAACTCTTCCTTCAAGAAGATGTGTTGCAGTTTTATCAGGTCTTTCTGTAGCAATTATCTGAGGAAGACTGTATTTACTATTATCCTCAATAAGTTGCTCCAACTGACCAGAAGAAATCAAATAATCTATATTTATATTATTCAATCTATATTTTGCTTCAGCCACCAAATCATCATTTGCAATATTCTTCATATAACAAAGGGCACAAACCGTTTGACTTACTTTACCAATCTTAAGATTTTCTATAATTAAATTCTCGTTGTTAATAATTCTTCTAATTAATGATGTATTAGTACGAATATTTTCAACAAAGGCCTCTTGAGGACCGCGAAGTACAACTTCATTTTCTGGCTTTGAAACACTTCTAGTTTTAAACCCCTTAACATCAATATCAAAAGCTACATTAAGTGTATCCACAAAAAGAACACAAGTACCAGAATTAACGCCAGCAAAAATATCTTTGAACTCAGTTTTAGTCTTAACAGCATTTTGAGGAAGAAGAGAGTTTAAAATATATTCTTTAATGTCAAATTTCTTAACCTTTCTAACAGTAATATTATTTGTCACAGCTTCAGAGATGACTTGATTTTGATTGCCATCAAAAGAATTAGCAGTGTTTTTTAACATTAGTGGTTTTAAAACATAGTTGTTAATTAAATCCATGTTTACCATACCATCAATAAAAAGCAAACAAGCCTTATACTGCTTATTTCTAGCATTTAGAGTAAACTCACGTAAAATAATATCGCTATTAATAAGAGTGTTGTATTTAACTTTTATATAATCTATATTTACATCTAAACTAGGGAAAATTTCCTTAACATCATCTACAGAATCAATGTTACCATTATCTATATTAGAAGAAGTCTCATTAGTACTAGGTAAAGTAAAATGATGATTTGGCTCATTTTCCATAGGGAAGAAAATCTTTTTAAATGTATCAGCAAACTTCATTACTAAAATAATTCCTCCTGTTCCAAAATTGGCGACATTCGTCGTTTTGTCTATAGTATATATTTTCCTAAAATGAAGAAAATATGTATAAAATTTGAAAAAAAATTTTTTTCTATAAACTATAGCAAAAAATAAAAGTTATGTTATAATAAGGGTAGGTGAAAGATAAGGAAGGGATGGTATTATGAAAAAAAGTAATGTAATTATTTTTGTTGTGGTGATTTTAGTAATTATTGCAATTTTTGGTTATGCAATTTGGGATGCAAATAACTCCACTAATGGTAATGGTGCAGATCATAATACAGAAAACTTTAATGTAAATGAACAAGGAGCAGGAATTCAAGCAAATGCAGTGCTTAATGATGCGAATAATGACACAAATATTGTAGGACAAAATGAAACTTTTACAAATACAGTTAATACAAATACAGTAACTGGGCAAACACAAGACGAATACATGCATGATTATTTTGGAACATGGTATATTGATGAAGCATCTTATCTAAGAGAAGAAAGAATAGATAATTTAATGGATAGAAGAGAAGATGGATTAATTACAGAACAAGAATTTCAAGCTCAGCTAAGTGCAGAAGATAATTCTAACATAGCAGAATTAGAAATTGATAGAGCAAGACCAGCTGCTAGGGGAACTGCAATAGAAATTGACTTTACATTAACAAGTCCAGCTCCAACACAAAGAGAAGCTAGCATAAAGGATATAATAGTACAACTAGATAATAATACAGGAACATTTACATATACAGATAATTGGGGAACTAGTGGTAATGGAACAATTACTTTTGCAAATAATACAATTACATTAAGATTGGAAACTACTCAAGCTGCACAAGGTGCATTATGGGGAGTAGAAGGAATATATACATTTTCATATAGGAGAATGGACTAAAGTAAAGGAAGGTACTAAAAGTACCTTCCTTTACTTTATGGCGCATGTGCTTTTGTACCGCTCATCAGTTTATATAGCCACTTACCACATATATATTGTAAACTGCAAATATTTGATTTATAATTGCTTTTGAAAAAGATATAGGAAGGGAGGTACATTGTCAATCTGTTGAGGGCAATATGATTATGAAAATTAATGTATTACAAAAAATAGATGAGAAGTTAAAAGAAGATGAGATTACAATTGAAATACATAGTTCAAATAAAAAACAAAACTTAAATGAACTTATTGACTATTTAAATGATTATGAATTTAAAGGTAATGATAGAGTTATTGTTATGAATGAAGATTATACGTTATCAAAAATAAAATACGTCGACATAATTTCAATTTATAGTGATAAAAAATCTAATTATTGTAGAACCAAAAAGGGAACTTATAAAATAAAAAGTAGGTTGTATGAAATTGAAAAAATGAATGAGAATCTTATAAGAATATCAAAAAGTTGTATTATAAATGTTAATCATGCAGAAAAATTTGATATAAGTGAAGTGGGAAAGATAGTTATTAAGTTGGATGACGGCTCAGAAGAAATTGTTTCACGAAGGAAAACTAAGCAAATTATGAGATATTTAGAAGAAAGGATGATATAGTTATGAAAAACAGAAAATTAATATCTAAACTTATATTTTATTACATTATAGGCTTTGTATTATTTACAGTAATTGCTTATGCTGTACACTTGACATTATTTGCAATTCTATCAAACGATACAATTAATCCGTCTGTTGAGATACAAGTATTTCAATACAATTTACTTTATTTTTCGCCTTGGTATTTAGGAACATATACCATATTATATTTCCTAATATTATATGTTGTTCATAAGTATGATGTATATATGGTAAATAAACTTAATGAAAAATTAAGTAAAATGAAAGGAGAGAAAAAAAATGATGAAAAGTAAAATGTTGATAATTATTCTAGCTATAATTGTAATATCAGCAGTGATATTCGGTATTATTATGGCTTATAAAACATATAGGACTCCTATGTACGTAGAAGATTTAGAAAAGGCAATAGAAATTCTTACAAGTGAAGTTGAAAATGAAAATGACCGAATGATTAAGCTGGCAATGTACAATGAATTATCTAAAAGTAAGATAATGATTGACAGAAATACAAATGAAACAAAAAAATTTAGTAATGAAGAAATGGAAAAAATATATTCTGACATGGGGGGAAAAGAAGCTGTTGTAAAATATTTAGAAAGTATTAAGGATGACGGAGAAAGAAGAAATGAACTTCAATTAGCATTGGATTTAGAGATTATAACTAGGAATGAAATGGATAAAATGTGGTAGAATAGAAAAGAGGTCTTGACTTAAATAAAAGAAGAATAGAGATTAAACTCTATTCTCCTTTTTAAGCATAAGTTAAAGTATAATGCAAATCAACCCGCCACTTCCTTCGTTTACAATGCGCTCTAATGTTTCTTGAAGTTTTGCTTGCGCGTCTACTGGCATTTTTGCAAGTTTAGTTTGTAAGCCCTCGTTAACAAGCTCGTGCAAGCTTCTTCCAAATATGTTTGATTCCCATATTTTTGCTGGGTCGTCTTCAAAATTAGATAAAAGATAGTTTACTAATTCTTCTGATTGTTTTTCACTTCCTACAATAGGAGATACTTCTGTTTCGATTTCTGCTCTAATTAAGTGTATAGATGGTGCACGTGCGCGAAGTTTTACTCCAAAACGTGTTCCTTGTTTAATTATTTCTGGCTCATCTAGTATTAATTCATCTATTGAAGGAGTTACAATTCCGTATCCAGTTGCTTTTACTTCTTCTAATGCATTTGAGATTTTGTCATATTCCTTTTTGATTTCCGCCATAGAAGTAATAGTAGAGAATAGGTCACCTTCGTTGTTGATTTCAACTCCAGATATTTCTGTAAGTACTTTATAAAATAATTCATCATATAGATTTATTGAAATATTTATAGTACCTTCTCCGAGTTTTATTTCATCAATCACAGTCTTATTAATAATCTGTGTGCTCTGTAATTTTACCACACCGCTGTTTACTTCTTTTAAGATATGTATATTTGAAAAAGCATCTTTTATTTCATTATACAATTCCTCTTTTAGCCAATGTGAGTCAGATAATCCATCAACCCATTTTGGAAAATTGATATTCATTTTTTCAATAGGGAACTCATATAGTATTTTTCCAAATATTTCTTCAATGTCTTCCATATCAAGCCTTGAGCAATCTGTAGGAATTACAGAAGTCTGATATTTTTGTTCCAATTCCATTGCAAGGTTTTTTGTATAATCTGAGAATGGGTCATCAGAGTTTAGAACTATAACGAATGGTTTATTAAGTTCTTTTAATTCTTTTACAACTCTTTCTTCTGCAGACACATAATCCTCTCTTGGAATATCTGTAATACTTCCATCTGTTGTGACTAGAATTCCTATAGTAGAATGCTCTTCAATAACTTTTTTCGTTCCTATTTCGGCAGCTTGTTCGAAAGGTATTTCTTCTTCAAACCAAGGTGTTTTTACCATTCTTGGCATATCATCTTCCAAGTAGCCAATTGCGTTATTTACCAAATAGCCAACACAGTCTACCATACGAGTTTTTAATTTTAAATTATCTCCTATAGTTATTTCTACAGCTTCATTAGGAATGAATTTTGGCTCAGTAGTCATTATTGTTCTACCGCCAGCACTTTGTGGAAGCTCATCACGAGCACGTTCTTTCTTGTATTCATTTTCAATGTTTGGAATAACTAGCAAATCCATAAATCTTTTTATAAAAGTAGATTTACCAGTTCTTACAGGACCTACAACACCTACATAGATGTCTCCTTGAGTACGATTAGCTATATCTTGGTATAATTTTAAATTTTCTTCCATTAATTAATTAACCCCCTTAAAAATGTTTGTACTAAACTTTATTTAATGTATATTAAGTTATTTTTGAAGATATGACTAAATAATTAAAAAATTTGTTACTGTTCAGTGTTTTTATAAAAGTAAACATGTATTTTTTAATTTATGGTTTGAGTGCTTAAGGTGGGGACCGACAAGTTACAGTCTGTAGAGAAATTACTCTTGAATAAAAAACTTGTTTTTTATTCAAGGTAGAAATAAGGCTCTAACCAATGTAATTTATCATACAGACTGTTACGCAGTTGGGGGCCGAAAACCATAAATTCAAAAATACATTGTGTACGAAAAATAAAACACTTAGCAGTAACAAATTTACAATAGAAAAATACTACCAAAAATTAACATTTGCCAAAATAATATTTATGTGATAGAATAAAGACGTTTAGAAAAAAACAGCATAAAATATACAAAACAAACTAAAAGGAGTTGTGATTTTAATGGAAGAAAATATTATGGCAATTGTTATGGCGGCAGGAAAAGGTACAAGAATGAAATCTAAAAAATCAAAATTAGTACAAAAGATTTATGGAAAAGAAGTTGTAAAAAGAGCAGTTGAAAATGCTGAAAAAGCAGGAGTCAAAGACATTGTGGCTGTTGTAGGTTACATGAAAGAAGAAGTAATGGCAGTTTTAGGTGATAGGGTAAAATATGCAAATCAAGATGAAATGCTTGGAACTGGCCATGCTGTAATGCAAGCAAAAGAATTTTTGAAAGGAAAAAAAGGTAAAGTTTTGGTCTTGAATGGAGATGTTCCATTAATTAGACCAGAAACATTGAATAAATTAATAGAGAAGAGTGTTGAGAACAAGGAGTATGTTACTCTTTTAACAGCAATTTATGACAATCCTACAGGATATGGAAGAATTGTAAGAGATGAGGGAGGAAACATTTCTGCTATAGTGGAGGAAAAAGATACTACTGAAGAACAAAAAGAGATTAAAGAAATTAATGCTGGAATATATTGTTTTGATATAGAAGAGCTACTAGCAGCATTGGAAAAAATAAAACCAAATAATGCACAAGGGGAATACTATTTAACAGATGTTGTTCAAATAATGAATGAAAAAGGATTAAAAACAGGAGCTGTTATAGTAGAAGATAATACAGAAATATTAGGTATAAATGATAGAATACAACTTGAAATGCTTACAAAAGTATTGCAAATGAGAATTAATACAGAACATATGAAAAAAGGTGTAACAATAGAAGATGTAAATAATACATATATTTACGATGATGTAGAAATAGGAATGGATACAGTAATACATCCAAACACAACAATAAAATCAGGAGTAGTAATTGGTGAAGATTGTGAAATTGGACCAAATGCATATATTCGTGAAGGATGTAAACTCGCAAACAAAGTAAAAATAGGAAGCTTTGTAGAAATAAAGAAAGCTATAATTGGAGAAGGAAGCAAAGTGCCACATCTATCATACATGGGAGATTGTGAAATAGGAGAGCATTGCAACATCGGATGTGGAACAATCACATGCAATTATGACGGACTTCATAAGAGCAAAACAATAATAGGAAATCATTCTTTCATAGGCTCAAATACAAATTTAGTAGCTCCAGTAACACTAGGAGATGAAACATTTGTAGCAGCTGGTTCAACAATAACAGAAGATGTGCCAGCGTATGCTTTAGCAATAGCAAGAGAAAGACAAACAAACAAAGAAGACTGGAACAAGAAATGAAACAAAGGGGACGGAGCATTTGTTTCAAATTTGCAACAAAAGGGACACACCTAGTTTGGTTTTACAGTTAGGGACACTCCTAAAGTGTAAAGAAACGTTTACACTTAGGAGTGTCCCTTTTGTCAAAAAACTTTGACAAAAAAGAGTGTCCCCTTTGTCAAAGTTCTAGAAAATAAAGTACAGTAACAATAGATGCACAGGGTAGAAGAAGTACAACAAGTACTTTATTTTTTTGCCTTGTTTTCCATTATACAATCCAATGAATATAGCAGCAATAGCAGTGAATATGCATAATAGCACATATGCATAGTTGAAACCATAATTTATAATATCTAAGCCATATCTTATTATACATAGTACTACGAAACTAGTGAGCATTACTGCTTTTTTGTCCTTAAACAAATAAAATGCAAAGATTACAATTACTCCCCAAAATCCATAGTCTGTATTTAGCACATTAGCAAGGTAGGCAAGTAGTAAAACTACAACTATTCCTAAAATTCTGCTAATATAAAAGGATGTTCTTTTATGATCTAAAGTAGGAGTAGTACTGTCTGTTAAATGTACTGTTTCTTTTTTTGAAGAGTAGGTGTGTCCCTCTTGTTTCAAATTTGAAACAAATGCTCCGTCCCCTTTGTTCCACAAATGAATTGCAAGAAGTCCTATAAATAACGTAAAGAAGACATTTAGCGAAAGAGGGCTTGCACCTAGGTATTTATATGAGAACAAGGAGAAAGGTATTTGAGATATAACTGCAAATATGCCTAATCTTAAAAAATATTTCTTCAAATTCTTCGTGTGTGAGTATCCTTCGCTTATTTGAAAAGCGAATATAGGAAAGGCAATTCTTCCTATTAAATTAAAAAAACTAAAATGCCCAATTAGGGCGTCGCCAAAGTGGTCACAAAACATTGATACTATGGCGATTATTTTTAAAGTAAAGCTTGTCATTTTGACCTCCAATTTTTTTATGCAACATTCTTATCTAATATATTGCAAAAAAGTAAATGAAACGTATATCTAAAAATGCAATTAAATTTAGCGTAAAAAATTATTTATAATATTGCATTCCAAATTCAATCAACTGATAAATACCATAAAAATTAATTATAGTCATTGGTATTATTGTTAAAGTATAAAATGTATTTTTTATCTTAGGCCATTTACTTAATAATTTTTCTACAAGTTTAAAAATCAAACATACAAATGCCCAAGAGAAGTAGTATGTATAAAGGATGAAACCATCTTCATATGCGCCATATCCTAAAATAGGTAGTAAAGCTACAGAAAATAGAATCCACGCAAAGCATATTTTCGAAAATGTATTTTTTCTATTTAATGCAAATCCTAGAGTCGCTAGCATGAAAACCACTAAACCAAATGCATTAAAGTCTTTGGTATTAGCTTGTACAACACGATAATTTTGTGCATCAATTCTATATATATTACCATTCAAGCTTAAAGTTTGATTTGCAAAATCTTCATTTACAATTTCGATTTCTGGTGCAATAGTCGTCGCTGAAGTAAAGTTAGTATACATATTAATTCTATCAGTAAAAGATACTTTACTTCCAGTAAATCGTGAAATCGAGTCAACCTGCTTTTCTAAGTTTGAAGGCAAGAAAAACAAAATCTTAGCAGATATTATAAATATTACTACAGTTTTTAGGAAAGTAATAAATATATTTTTAATGCTTTGTTTCAAATTACCTTTTTCACCTAATAAAGGGAAGAAAATTCCAGACGTAAGCATTGAGCCAGTAGAAATTATGTATAAAATATCTTTATCTTTAATATTATTTATGCTCATATAGATAAATGTTATTAAGTAAAATACTGGAATTACATATTGCTCCAAATTAATAGCGAAAAGAAGTGTTGGATATGTAATAGTTAGCAATATCATAAAAATCAATCTTGTACAGCCTTTTAGTTTCATCAATTTTTCTAATAAAATAATTGTTGTAAATAGAATGACACCATGAACTATAGCAAGCAATGTTGGATAAATTTCTTCAAAAGTGATGTCAGAAATTAATCTAGGTAATATAGTAAATGGTATAGAAACTATTGAGAAAAGTGGTTGTCTAATATCATTTTCAAAATAGCAAATATTATTATAAGCATCGTCTCCTATTAATGCTTGCGTATCTGTAGTGAAAATGATATCACCATGTATTCTGTGGAAAGTACGATTTACAAAATATTCAGCTACTGCATTAGTTTCATCCGTTTTTGGAGTATATTGTATAGTATATTGCCTGTTTTCTTCGGAAACATGAGCATGTGAGAAAATATTTGTTACATTATAAAAAATTAGTATTACTACAGTAAGAATACATGTGGATATAATTAGAAAGTTTTTTTCTAATTTATCTAAAGATTTGAAGAATAATTTAAAGTAATACAATGCCTTTGTATAAAACCAGTATAAAAATGTAATAGATGCTGGAATGGCTAAGACAACGAAAATCACATTGGCAAAAGTCGTTGAGTATTTTAACATGTTGGTAGAAGTAATATAGATAGCATATGCACCCAAAATAGCACTAATAAATAAAATTATTTTATTTGTGTTATTGAAAATTTTACTTAATAATTTAAACTTAAAAACAATAAACAGCATTATTGCAAAGGACAATGTTGGCAAAATAATATCTATAACAGAACTTGACCATTCTGATACAATTAATATTGCTGTCAAACTAGCAGTTGATAAGCTAAACAAGATATTTACTATTATTTGTACAAATTTATTATTATATATTTTACTTAAATCTATTGATTTATTTAATTTGTTCATCTCTTGGTTCTCCTTTTTTTACACTTAGGGACACTCTTTTTTGTAAAAGTTTTTTGACAAAAAGGAGTGTCCCTTTTGTCAAAGTTTATTTAACAGTTACGCTTTTGTTGTTTGTATAAATTACCATTCCAGGTGCACTGCCAGAAGGCTTTTTAACATATTTTACGAAAGTATAATCTACTACGATATTAGAAGACATATTTGCTTTGCTATGTTCTTTAGCCAAGGCAGCACATTTGTTAATTGTTTCTTGAGTTGGAGTTTTGTTGTCAGTTTTTAGTATTACATGGCTGCCGTGAAATTCTTTTACATGAAACCATATGTCGTCTTTATTTGCAAGTTTTGTTGTAAGATAATCATTTTGCTTGTTGTTTTTTCCAACTAAGACAGTAAATCCGTCGATTTCAAATTTTAAAGGCTCTCCTAAACATGATTTTGAATTTGTATTTTTTGAAGAAGATATGCTACTTGACTTATTTGTTTTGCTATGCTGTATTTTAAGCTTATTACTAGCCTTTCTACCATTACTATTTTTCTTAGATATAACAGAACTATTTTCCAATTTATCATAAATTTTATCTAATTCAAAAATATTTTTGCATTTATTTATTTCATTAACAACTTCCTCAAAGTAATCAATATCACTTACTAAAGATTCTTTTTGACTATCTACAAATTCTTTTGCAGTTTTTAACTTTTTATATCTCTTGAAAAATTTCTTTGCATTTGCAGATGGCGAAACGCTCTCGTCAAGAGGAATTGTCAAAGGAGAGTTGTTATCATAATAATTTTCTAATGTAATAGATTTTTGATTGTAGTCATCAATTCTATATAAGTTAGAAGTAATAAGTTCTCCATATAGCTTGAATTTTTCAGCATCTTTGCATTCAGAAATTTTGTCGTTTACTTCATCTAATTTGGAATTTAGTTTGTTCAATCTATTTAAAATCAATTTTAATAATGTATCTCTGTAATTAATAAAAGTAGCATTTGTTTCTTTTGAAGTATAGTAATCATCCAAAAAGAAATTGACACATAGTTTAAAATTATCAGTTTCTCGTGTTATAGACGATGAGCCAAAATCCAATAATTGTTGGTCCTCTTTTTTTGTTGAATTACTATTAAATAATGCTAAACCATAATCTTTGCCATACATTTTGCATATGACTGGACCAGTACGATGTATAATCTTATTTATATATTCATATAAAGCATCGGAACTACTTTGGCAAAGTTCATCATCAATATTAAGTTCTGTTTCAAAAGATTTAACAGAAGATTTACTAATACCTGTAAAAGTATTACTTAAAATACTAATCAAGCTGTTGCTATTTATTTTTTTACCATTATTCTCTAAAACTCTATAAAATTCTTCTTTATCCTTAATGTCCATAAAATCCAATTTATCAGATTGAGGTAAAACATATTTAGCTCCAGCAAAAATATCTCTATATGATCCAGAATTTATAGAGAAATGTTTCAAACTATCAATTATAACATCTTGATTATCCAATAAAATAATATTGCTATGTTTTCCCATAAGCTCAACAACCAATTTTTTGCTTGAGAAATCTTTAGACTTGTTGTAACCTTCAATCTCAATAAAAACAATTCTTTCTAATCCTTTGGTATATATATTTGTAATATGGCTTCCAACCAAATATTTTCTTAAAGCCATACAAAAATTAGGTGCTTGATTAGGATTTGGTTTTGCATTTGTTGTCAAATTTGCTCTATAATACCCAGGGCTTATCACTAAGTTTAAGGCATATTTTATGCCATTAGAATAAATACCTAATATGATTTCATCAAAATTAGGCTCATATATTTTATCTATTTTTCCATTTATTATATGTTCTTTTAATTCAGATACAATTGTGTAATTTACTAATCCGTCGTAAGCCATAGTGTGTACTCCTTTTTGATTTGCTATAACAATTTTAGCATAAAGTTTTACCGTTTACAACTGAAACTTGAAGAAAATCGCAAAATTCTCTTGACTTAGGGAATTTGCTGGCATATAATAAAAAACATAGGAAACTTCAGGAGGTATCTTTATAAATATGGAAAGTGCAAATGTTTTTTACTGTGAAAATAAAGATTATGACAATATAAGTGATGAAGATTTAATAGAAATAATTAAATCAGGTGATAAAGGAGCTTTTGATTATCTAATTAATAAATATAAAGAATTAGTTAATATGAAAGTCGGAAAGTATTTCATAATTGGTGCAGAAAGAGATGACATTATACAAGAGGGATTAATAGGTCTTTTTAAAGCAATAAAAAGTTATAAGCCAGACATGCAGAATTCATTCAAGAGTTTTGCTAATATGTGCATTGAAAGACAACTAATTACAGCGATTAAAACTTCTAATAGACAAAAACATATGCCTCTTAACTCATATTTATCATTAAATATATCTGCATATGATGAAGAAGAAGGAGACAGTGACACTTCTTTAATGGATATATTTGATTCTGAATTGATTGAAGACCCATTAGATACAATTACAAAAAAAGAATATTATCAAGATTTAGAGAGTACAATAGATAAGACTCTTAGTGATTTTGAGAAAAAAGTATTAAATAAATACATAAATGGTAAGAGTTACATTCAAATTGCAGATGAATTAGATACTACAGTGAAGTCAATAGATAATGCAATTCAACGTATACGTAAAAAAGCTATAAAAGGCTTAGGAAAAGAATAAGTGCTTCTATAGCTCAGTAGGTAGAGCACAGCCATGGTAAGGCTGGGGTCGACGGTTCGATTCCGTCTGGAAGCTCCAAGAAAACGAGTTTTATAAAGGTTTATGTTATTCATAGATTTTTGTAAAGCTCGAAAAATTATGTTTATATTTTTATTAAAGGGGAAGAATAAAAATGGAAAAGTTTGTACAAATGCTAAATAAAAAAATTAAAGATGAAACTGCAGCTTTTGCAATATTAGGTGCAATGATTATTACTTTTGCAATTACGATAGGGGTATATGAGTATATAAATTATACTAGACTATCAGAAGTAAATTCTAATATAAATATGGCACAAGAGGGAAGTAGTGATATACAAGGGACTAATATAGAAACTCAAAATATGGCAAATGAAGCTATGACAAATTCTGTAATAGATGTAGAAGACACCAAAAAGAAAAATGAAGAAGAATATGAAAAATTGAAAAAAGAGAAAAAAGTTACAAGTGCTGCAGATAAGTACTATATAAAAGTAAATTATGGAGCACAAGTTGTTACAGTATATAAAAAAGATTCAAATGGAAAATATACAGTACCAGTTAAAGCAATGGTATGCTCAACAGGAAGATACACACCAACTTCAGGAACATATAGAACATTAGGTAAAGGAAATTGGTGGCCACTAATGGGAGATGTGTATGGTCAATATTCAACTTGGATTTGTGGTGACATATTATTCCATTCAGTACCATATTTAAAATCAGGAGATAAATCTTCACTCGAATACTGGGCATATGACCAATTAGGACAAAGAGTTTCAATGGGATGCGTACGTTTAACAGTAGCAGACGCAAGATGGATTTACAATAATTGCCCTGTAGGTACACAAGTAGAATTCTATTCAAGCTCAAATCCTGGACCTTTAGGAAAGCCATCTACTAAAAAAATATCAAGTGCACCAAGCTATGTTAGAGGTTGGGATCCAACAGATCCAGATAGCAGAAATCCATGGCCAAAGTATTTGAAAGAATTAAAAGAAAAAGAGGAAGAAGAAAAAAATGAAAATACAGTAACAAATACTGTAGACAAAAACGAAATAAACACAAATACAGTAAATGATATTGTGGATAAAAATGAAATTAATACAAATACAATAAATGATACAACAGGCGGAAATGAGATCAATACAAATACTATAAATGACATTGTAGATAAAAATGAAATCAATACAAACACAACAAATGAAACAACAAACACAAATACAGCTGAAGATAACAAACCAAGTACGAATACCAATACAGCTGAAGAAAGTACGAACACAGCTGACAGTAAAGTTTCTATTTAATGGTTTTAAAATTTAAGCATGTCCTGCAACGGTAGTTCTAATTAAAATAGCCTCGCTCCGCTTGGCGATTTTAATTAGAAACTCCCTGCGCGGACTTATAATTTATATTAACCATTAAATAGGAACAAGCAATAAAACTGATAAAATCAAACAAGAAGGAGTGCTAAAACAAAATGAAAATAGGAATAGTAGGTTTACCAAATGTAGGAAAAAGTACAATGTTTAATGCAATAACAAATGCAGGTGCAGAATGTGCCAATTATCCATTTTGTACAATAGAACCAAATGTAGGAGTTGTTCCCGTACCCGATGAAAGGCTAGATGTGCTAACAAAAATGTATGATGCTAAAAAAACAACTCATGCAATTATTGAATTTGTTGACATTGCAGGTTTAGTAAAAGGAGCTAGTAAGGGAGAAGGATTGGGAAATAAATTTTTATCTCATATTAGAGAAGTTGATGCTATTTGCGAAGTTGTAAGATGCTTTGAAGATCCAAACATAGTACATGTTGATGGAAATATAAATCCTACAAGAGATATAGAAACAATAAACTTAGAACTTATATTTGCAGACATAGAGACTATAGATAAAAAAATAGATAATGCAAAAAAGAAATTAAAAGCAGATAAGAAATATGCTGCAGAAGTAGAATTATTTGAAAAAATAAAAAATACATTAGAAGCGGGAAAATCTGCAAGAACGGTAGAATTAAATGAAGATGAACAAGAATTAATGAAAGATACATATTTGCTAACAATGAAACCAATTGTATATATTGCAAATGTGTCAGAAGAACAGCTATCAAATCCATTTGAAGATCAATATGTAAAACAAGTTGTAGAATATGCAAAAACAGAAAATGCAGAAGTAATACCACTTTGCGTTAAAATAGAAGAAGAACTTGCAAGCTTAGAAGGAGACGACAAAAATGAAATGCTAGAAGCATTAGGCTTAGAAGAATCTGGCCTAGATAAAGTTATAAAAGCAAGTTATGATCTATTAGGACTTATGTCATTCTTGACTGCAGGAGAGCCAGAAGTAAGGGCATGGACAATAAAAAAAGGAACAAAAGCTCCAGCAGCAGCAGGAAAAATACATAGTGATATAGAAAGAGGATTTATTAGAGCAGAAATAGTTTCTTATGATGATTTAGTAAGAGAAGGAAGCATGAATGCTGCTAAGGAAAAAGGATTAGTAAGATCAGAAGGTAAGGACTATGTAATGCAAGAGGGAGATATAGTGTTATTTAGGTTTAATGTGTAAAAATCGAATTTTGTAAAAAAATAAAAAAATTTACAAAAATACTTGACGTGATTTTTAAATAATAGTACAATTATATTGTAAGATTTTTATTATTTCATGTATAAAATAATGAAAATAATAAATAATATTAGAAACGGAATTTCTAAAGAAGAAGGAGAGGAAAGATATGTTGAAATTAAGAAAATTGGTAGTTTTATTAGTTATTTTATTATTGTTAGTAGGAATTGCAGTACAAGTACAAGCATCTGACCTTATAGATATAGGAAATTTAATTACAAATGGTAACACTACAGAAAATACTACTACAAACACGACAACCAATACAGCGACTAATATTGCTACAAATACAACTACTAATACAACAGCAAATACTACAGGAAATTCAGTAGTTCAACCAGCTACAAATAATGCAGGAAGTTCAGGAAATAATCTTCCTCAAACAGGTGTCACAGAAGACATCACTGTAATGTTTTTTATAATAGTTTGTGTAATAGCAGCAATATATGCATATAAGAAAATAAGAGATTATAAAGCATAATAAGTTGTATAATAATAAAGCGGCCATAGGTCGCTTTTTGTTGTGGCGCGACAGGTATGTCGTTTAGCTAATCGGTGTGCAATTGGGGTCTGTCCCCAATTGCACAGAATTAAAGAGCACGTGCGTGAACTACCAATCTTTTTCCATTTACATTATTACAAGTCACCAAAGTTACTATCTTTGTATTATTGGTCTCTTGAAAAGTACAAGAAGTATCATCAGCCGAAGCCTCATACATTTCATAAATTGAGTAATCTATAGAATTTCCATTCAAATCATAAATTGTAATTATATCATTAATCTCAAGTTCATTTAATCTACTAAAATACTTATAATCTACATAATTGTGACCAGCAATACATAAATTACCAACTTCATTAGGCATTGGACCAGCAAATCTACAAACAGAAATATCAAGCAAATCATTATTGCTAACTGATAAGATAGAATAATTTAAATTGATTTTGTCAATTCTAATTATACCAATAACAAATGGTTCTGAAGATTGAGCTTCTGGAGTATAAGTAGTGTTGGTTGAGTATAAAGTAGAGATAGAATAAGAATTAGTTAATTTTTTAGCAATTTCTTCATTTTTATTATCCATATATATTTTTATAAAAAGAATAATTAAAAATAAAAGTGCAGTAGCAGAAAATATAATAAACAATATCTTGTATTTTCGATTATAAAAAGTGCTACTATTGTTTATATTTTCGTTTGTCTTTTTATAACCTTTAAAATCTATAATTTGATTCATAAACAAGTGCCACCTATAAAAAATAAATTCATTTAATATTATTTACAAAAAATAAAAAAATATTATGAGAATTTAGTGACCTATTTTCGAATGAAGAAAAGTGAAAAATGGGAAACAAAGGGGACGGAGCATTTGTTTCAAATTTGAAACAAGAGGGACACAGCTAGCTTTAAAAACGTAGCAGATTGGTACTTATGTAACATAGAAGATAGGTAAAATCTATCTATATTTTTTTCTTCTAATATATAGCAAAAGAGAACCATATGTGATACAATAATAATGTGAAGGAAAAAATGAAAAGAGTTGATTATATGGAAGAAAATATAAAAAATATTATCTTACTAGGTGAAAATGTCAACACAGAATTAAAAGAAGCCACCAATGGATTACCTAAAAGCGTATTTGAAACAGTTTGCTCATTTTTAAATACGACTGGTGGATATATTATTTTAGGAGCAAACGACAGGAAAGAAATAGTTGGTATAAAAGAAGAATTAGTAGATAAAATAAAAAAAGATTATACTACACAATGCAATAATAAAGAAGTTATAAGTCCAACTATCTTATCAGAATTGCACGAAATAAAAATAGATGGGAAAATACTTTTATATACTCATATAGAAGAATCAACTGAAATCCATAAGTGCAAAGGCAAAGTATTTATTCGTAACTATGAAGGTGATTTTGACATATCAAACAATATTCCACTAATAGCTAGTATTCATAATAAAAAGCGAAAAATATTTGATGAAGATACAATTTATCCATACGTTTCTGTAGAAGAAGATTTAAGACATGATTTAATAGAAAAAGCTAGAAAATTAGCAAATCTGAACGTAAACAAAAGACATATTTGGATGGACATGTCAGATTTAGAGTTACTTAAAAGTGCAGGATTATATAAAATAGATAAAGAAACTGGCAAACAAGGAGTAACACTTGCTGGAGTAATGCTATTTGGAAAAGATAATGTTATTTCAAACATTAATCCATATTGCAGAACAGATGCTTTATACAGAGTAGATGATTTAGACAGATATGATGATAGAGATTTTGTGGAAACAAATTTAATAGATATGTATGATAGATTAATTGATTTTATATCAAAATATACAATGGACAGATTTGCATTGGATGAAAACGCAAGAAGAGTAAGCCCAAGAAATGTTATGGCACGTGAAATAGTATTAAATACTCTTATGCACAGGGATATAACAGATGGACATACAAGTAGGGTAATTATTTATAAAGATAAATTAATTTGCGAAAATCCAAATTCTTTTAGGACAAATGGTTTTCTTACAATAAAGAACTATACTCCATTTGCAAAGAATCCAACACTTGCAAAATTTTTTAGAGAAATAGGATATGCAGATGAACTAGGAAGCGGATTTATAAAAATCACAAAAAATTCATACTTATATTCAGGAAAACCACCAATTTTTGAGGATAAAGAAATGTTTAGAGTTACTATTCCGTTATCAAGAGATGAAAAATTGGATGAAAAAGATTTAATTAATTTGGCAAATGGCACTTTAAATGGCACTTTAAATGGCACTTTAAATGGCACTTTAAATTTAATTTTAAATGAATTAAAAAATAAAAACAATATTACACAAAAAGAGCTGGTCGAAAGAACAGGAATACCTTTACGAACAATAAAAAGAAATATTGATACATTAAAAGAAAAAGGTTATATTGAAAGAATAGGGTCTAAAAAAACAGGACATTGGAAAATATTAAAAAATGATTAATAAAGATGGTATTCTAATATTACAAAAACATTACAGAAATATTACAGTTATATTACATTTTGCCAAAAGTGTTGAAAAAGAAACGCTAATAGTATAAAATAAAAATATACTATTAGTGTTTTTGGCATATTAGAAAAAATATAGTCGACACCTTTTTAAATTTGGGGATTTATTTTGAAAAATAAGGAGATGTCATATGAATACAGCAATCGCTGAAACCCTTGGCAGAGTATATATATATATATA
>CAMOBD010000022.1 GCA_946578345.1 uncultured Clostridium sp. | reverse complement strand
TTGACAAGTATCTATCCATAAATGTTTTTATATCTGTTCTGTCAAAATCTCTTGTATGATAGTTTCTTGTATGATTGAATTGTACTCCAGAGAAAATCAATTTGTCTGTTATCATAACTTTTGCTCTTTCGTCCACTAACCATTTAACTGGTGAAACCTCTACCCAAACATTATCACCATCTCTGTAGTTTTCTCCGTTGGAAAGAGTAAATGTATTGCTACCGAAGTCTGAATTAGCTTCAACCCTTACATATCTTTTACCATTATATTCATATTCTTCGTGTTGTTTTGGAACAAATTTTTCATTATAAGCATTATATCTTCTTGAATCTGTGGTATAACTATTTCTTGTTTTTGATATATTTCCACTTCTATATGCTCTTTCTAATCTTTCTTGCATATCTCTTGATACTGCTTTTTGTGGGTAATATCCATATTCTACTTCAAGCACACCATCTTTTGCTCTTTTCCCACTCTCTCCGTTCGTGGGGATTGAGCTGATTGATGAGAACGGTAAAGCTGGGCGAGCCCCACCATAGCGTTTGCTAACAGAGTCGTAATCACTAGTACCATTATCGCGAACCACGCGCGCGGCATTATCTCCGTCATCTGATTTTGTCCAATAATATCCCGTTCTTCCCTCTAAAGAGCTATCGTTTTCAACATGTTCACTAGATACCCATCCTCCAAGTAAAACAGAGAAGTCAGTTATTGCTGCTTTTGTTCCTCTTCTTTCTAATATATCTAATTTATCATCTCCAAAATATTGCTCTTCTGTTAAGAAAGTAAAATCACTCATATATATTACTCCTCTATGTTTATAGGTTTTGTTTCATTATACTTTTTTATAAAAATGTCACTTCTTTTATTATTGTAGCATAACAACTTTTTTTTTACAATTTTTTTTTGCCTTTATTTAAAAGTTTTTTTGGAAAGGTTGCATCTTTTAACTTCTTACTTTCTTTTGTGTCTTTAATATGATTATAAAATGCATTTTTTCTAATATAAACATATTCATCATCAACAATGTCCTTCTCTCTTAATTTATGCAATGTTTTTAAATGTTTTTTTAATCTTTGTTTAGATGAAACTCGTAATTTCCTTGTTATACTACCATTTTCATTTAAAATATGTCTATATCCTAAAAAGTCTATTCCATTCTTTACAATGCCTATTTGAGTTTTTTGGTTGAGATATAATTTTAACTCATCTTCGCATTTCTGTTTGATTTTTGAAAGTGCATACTGTAAATAACTTTTATCCCTATGAATTAAAATCATATCGTCCATATAACGAATATAGCTTTTTACTCTTAACTCTTCTTTAATATATCTATCGATCACATTTAGATACAGAAGTGCAAACCATTGACTAGATTGATTGCCTAATGGTAATCCAACATTTGCATTATTAGGTTGTTCCTTTACTAACTTTTCTATCATCCACATTTCATCACTTGAAAAATTAATTTTTTGCAGTAACTTTAACAACACTTCGTGATCTATACTTTGAAAATATTTTCTTATATCACATTTTAAAAAGTAAATTCTGTTGTTCCTTTCTTTACTATATTCATTTCTTAAAAATTTTTCTAATCGTTTTATAGCAAATGTTGTCCCTTTTTCTTTCCTGCATGCTGCATTATCATATTCTAATTTCATATTCTAAGTCCTCCTAAAAAAAGAACGCTCCTTAAAACTTGCAAAAAATAGATTAACTATTCGTTGCTTGTGTAAGCGTTCACATTCTTCCATCGCACTATAGTTCAGCGATTAGAAAAGAGAAAAATTCCTTCACTTTAAAATACTGATATATTTCTCTTAAAATATATTTCTCTGATTTTTTATTTAAAATCCACTTTTATAGGATTTATCAAAAGTGAATCTGGGCGAGCCCCTCCATTGCGTTTGTTAACATTGTTGTAATTTCTATTACCATTATCGTTAACCACGCGCGCGTCATAGAGAATGGGGCTAAAAGAAAAAGCCAAAATAAATTTTTCTCTTAATTAAAAGCCTTTCAGCTTAAAATCCTAATTTCTTTTTTTCCATCTCTCATCATCACTCTTTTTCCATGCTACTGTTAAATTAATTGCTTCTGATAACTGAATGGAAATTTGTTTGTACTGTTTCTTTAAAATACAGCCAGAATTTTCTGCTACCATGGAAACATATCCTAATAATTTTAATTTCACTATTGCCTCTTTTTGAAGTTCTGCTCTTTTTATTTTCTTTTCTATTGCATCCATTCTAGTAAAATTTGCTTCTAATAAACACTCTAAGGTATCTAAGCAATAGTTTTTGCATTCTATTAACAAATACTTCTCTAAATTTTTTAGGTGATTTCTCTGTAACTGCAATTGTATAAGCTGCTAGTTTTTTTACTACTGTTATAACCATTAAATCATTTGCATTAAAAGGTAGTTTGTTTACTTGTTCTAATTCATTGTCTTTTTCTACACTTTCAATAATTTGTTTTTTATTAAATCTTTTATTTTCGGCAGTTGCAATAGCCTGCTTTACAGCTACTATATCCTCCACACTATTTTCAGTTTCATTAAAATTTTCTAATTTTTTAGGTATTTTTAAATTACTGTCTCTACTTACTTGTAACATTTTACTCCTCCTAACATAGTTCTATATTCTAGCATAAATTTCCTAAAAAATCTATTTACCTAATTATTTAACAGTAATAATGAATGAAAAAAATTTTCTTAGAAAATTAAAGTTTTTAAGAGGTGTTATTTATATATTTTTGGCAATGCAGTATTATCAACGGTTTTAGACTAGTATTTTTCTTAAAAAAGTACGAAAAATCCCTATATTGCTATGGTTTTTACTTCTTTCATTTTTATTCGTTATCACTGTTGACATAAAAAATGAGAATTTAGGGACAGGTCCTAAATTCTCATTTATGGGAAAATTAGATCTGTCCCTAAATCCTCACTATCAAATCATAATCGCTAACATCAATTATCTTTCCTTTTACAAATTCTCCTAATTGTAATTCCTTATCAGCTGAGTTCACATACACAATTCCATCTATTTCTGGCACGTCCATATATGTTCTTCCCACATAGGTTCTGCCATCGAATGCTTTGTCTTCTATCAGAACTTCAACTTCTTTTCCTATTCTCTTTCCTAAATTTTCTTTAGAAATTTCTTGTTGCAAACTCATTATTTTATTGTATCTGCTTTTCTTTGTCATTGGATGAATTTGCTCTTTTATTCTTGATGCTGGTGTACCATCTTCTTTTGAATATGCAAAACATCCTAATTTTTCAAATTTTGTTTCTTCTAAAAAGTTATATAATTCTTCAAAATCTTCCTTTGTCTCTCCTGGAAATCCTACCATAACAGTAGTCCTTATTACTACATCTGGTATTTCTTTTCTTAATTTGTGTATAAGATTTCTTATTGATTTTCCATCACTTTGTCTATTCATTCTTTTTAGTACTGCATCTGATATATGTTGTATTGGAATATCAAAATATTTGCATATCTTTTCATTTTCTTTTACTACTTTTATAAGTTCATCATCAATCGTTTCTGGGTATGCATACAAAAATCTAATCCAATGTAAGTTCTCTATTTTGCATAATTCTTGCAATAGCTCAGCAAGTCTTGGCTTTCCATAAATATCCACTCCATATTTTGTTGTGTCTTGGGCAATTAAAATCAGTTCTTTATAACCTTCATTTACTAATTTATTTGCCTCTTTTATTATATCTTCCATCTTCCTACTTATTTGAGGTCCACGTATGTATGGAATTGCACAATATGTACATCTATTACTACACCCATCTGCAATTTTCAAGTATGCAAAGTTTTCTCCTGTTGAAATTACCCTTTCTTCTACATTCCAGAAGTCATTGTATTTGTTAGCAGTTTCATTATCTTCTACCTGAATATTTTTTAAATTATTATCTTCATTTCGTGAGACTTCATTTTTCTCTTTGTCTGCTCTATTTACTTCCACTATTTTCTTTTTGCTTTCTACACTGCTATTCTTTCTATAATTACTATTATCTTTATTAGAGTTACTACTTTCACTTAATAAATCTTCAATCTCCTCCCACAAAGAATCATACTCGCTATACTTAATCCATAAGTCCACTTCTGAAATAGCCTTTGCTAGCTCATCTTTATATCTTTCTACTAAGCATCCCATAACAATCAAATACTTGCATTTTTTCTTTTTATACTCAGCCATTTCCAAAATTGTATTTATAGCCTCCTCTTTTGCGGGCTCAATAAATCCACAAGTATTAATAACTATAACTTCCGCTTCTTTTGGATTATTTACTATTTCATATTTATTTGCTTTAAAAATACCTATTGTCTTTTCGGTATCAACTAAATTCTTACTACATCCTAATGATACAAATCCTACTTTCATTTTTGCTCCTTTTTGTTATTTTTTCTTTAAGTGTGTCCCTTTTGTCATTCAGCCATTTGTCACAAAATGGTCTGTCCCTATTGTGACAAAATTCCATTTAACCTATCAAGTGCCCTAACTAAACTATCATATGTTTCTCTTGTTACTATCTCTGTATTTCCTCCAGCATATGATGTTGCCGTACTCTTCATGTCTATCAATTCAAATCTGTTTTGTGCATTTTCTCCATTATCTAGCATATATATTGGCGTATAATCCACTTTATTTAAAGTTACTTTACCATCTTTTCCATTTTTTCGTAGTTCTATGTTTAAAACTAATTCTGTTTTAGCTTCTTCTGAGCTTAATGTTGAAATATATGTACCGATTGAGTATGCAATAAACACATTATCTCCATCTTTATTTTGTCTAACTTCCATTGGCTGTACAACTGATGGATGTGCTCCTAGAATTAAATTAGCACCATTTTCTACTAGAAAGTTTGCTATCTCTCTTTGCTCATCATTTACAGTTTCTGATATTGCATCTCCCCAATGTATAAGCACACATATATATTCAGCATCATTTTCTTTTGCATATTCTATATCTGATTTAGCTTGTTCCTCACTATATATGTTTATGCAACTTTTTTCTTCATCACTAAGATTGTTTTGATTATCTAAAAAACATGTATAAGTTAAGAATGCTATCTTAGTATTTTTTACCTCTCTAATAACTACTGCATTAGATGTATCTAGCTTATCTCCTACAACAGTATACCCGATTTTCTCCAAATTTTCTTTTGTTTCAGATAAACCTGCTACTCCATTATCTAAACTATGATTGTGAGAAATTGTAACCAAATTTACTCCAGAGTCTTTGACTGCTTGTGCAAATTCTAGAGGCGCATTCTTGTCATTGTAGTCTCCACTTGCTACTCCTGTTTCCATTGTTCCCATTATTATATCAGCATTATTAATATATCCTGATACTCTTCTAAACATATTTGAGAAATCATATGCTTTTGTTTCTTCATTATACGCATCATCAAGCATTGCTTGGCTACACAAAATGTCTCCTACAGCCGACATTTGTATTAACACATCTGATTCAGATATTCCCTGGTTTGTTGTCTCTATAGTGTTTGTTATTTGAGAAAATATCTCTTGTGATTGCTTCTCTATTTCTTCTTTTTGTTTAGCAAGCAATTGTCTGTCATTGTATGCTCTATATTCGTTAACCCCTATACAACTTACTATTACTACAACTAAAATTCCTACTATTATCCAAAATGTTTTTGTACTTATTACATCTTTTATAGTTCTTATTCTTCTTGTGTTTCTCCTATTTCTTGCCATTTCTTCCTCCTATTTTTATTTCATGTTCTATTATATCATAATTTCGAAAATTTGGTCAATTCACTTGAATAAATTTATATATTATTATACAATGTATCCAGAAAATTCCAGAAGTTGCAATTCACAGTTTGTTTTTTATAAATAATGCGAATTTCTATTATTTTAAAATAGTAGTTCCACATGGTAAACATATTTTTTATTCTAATACATGGAGAATACAAAATATGTTTACCAGCAAGATGGAACGGATAAGAAATGTATATTAAAAACTGTGAATTGTAACTTCTAATAAATTATTTTTAGGAGGTTTAAATGAAATATAAAAGAAAGTTATACGATGCGACTAAAATCAATGATTTCAGAGATTTAGTAAATAGATATACTTCTTTGTATTCTGATGAGGTTGCATTTGAGTATAAGGTGTCACCTAATGCTACAGAACATATAACTATTACATATAGTAAATTTGCAAGCGATATAAAAGCATTGGGAACTGCCCTTTTAAATCTTGGACTTAGCCAAAAAAGAGTTGCAATTATTGCTCCAAATAGGTATGAATGGTGCTTAAGTTATTTGGCTGTTACTACTTCAGGCATAGTTGTAGTTCCTCTTGACAGAGCTCTTCCAGATAATGAAATAGAAGATTTAATTATTAGAAGTAAGGCAGAAGCAGTCATATTTGACCAAAAGTATGCTGAAGTATTTAATAAAATAGCTTCAGAAAATAAATCTAATTTATCTTCATATATTTGTATGGACGACTTAGATAATTTTACAAGTCTTTCTAGTCTACTTCAAAATGGACAATCTTTATTGGATAACGGAGATAATAAATATGATAATGTAAAAATTGATAATAAAGAAATGTCTATAATGCTTTTCACATCTGGTACTACATCAATTTCAAAAGCTGTGGCACTTTCTCAATCTAACATTTGTGAAGACATTTATGCATTAGCTCAAATGACAGATATTAGAAAAGAAGATACTTTCTTATCGTTCCTCCCCTTGCATCATACATTTGAATCAACTTGTACATTTTTATATGGAACATTCTCTGGTATAACCGTAGCATTTTGCGATGGTATAAAATATGTTCAAAAGAACTTGAAAGAGTTTAAAGTTACTGGATTTGTTTGCGTTCCACTTATGCTTGAAATAATGTACAAGAAAATCAAGAAAGGTATTGAAGAAAAAGGGAAAACAAAACTTGTGAAAAACATGACAAAAGTCTGCAACGGCTTGCTTAAAGTTGGTATCGACATTCGTAGAAAAGTCTTCAAAGAAGTACTTGATAATCTTGGTGGAAAAATTAGACTTCTAATAGCTGGTGGAGCTGCCATGAGCAGAGATGCAATACAAGGATTTCTTGACTTAGGTATTAACTTACTACAAGGTTATGGACTTACAGAAACATCTCCTGTTGTTGCAGGTGAAAACGACAAATTCAAACGACTTGGTTCAGTTGGTTTCCCATTACCTGGAATAGATGTAAAAATAGCAAATCCAGATAAAGAAGGTGTTGGAGAAGTTGCTGTAAAAGCTCCAACAGTAATGCTTGAATATGTAGACAATCCAGAAGCAACAGCCGAAGTAATAAAAGATGGCTGGTTTTACACAGGAGACTTAGGATATTTTGACAAAGATGGATTTTTGTTTATTACTGGAAGGAAAAAGGATGTAATCGTCTTGAAAAACGGTAAAAACATATTCCCAGAGGAACTTGAAATTTTAATCAACAAATTGCCATATGTATCAGAAAGTATGGTCTTTGGTAGACCAGAAGCAGATGGAGATTACAAAATCTGTGCAAAGATTGTTTATAACGATGAAGTTGTAAAAGACATGTATCCTAATGCTTCAGAGGAAGAACTAAAAGACATTATATGGAAAGATATAAAAGAAAATGTAAATCATAAAATGCCTGCATACAAATATATTAGAGAAATTATAGTTACACATGAACCTTTAATTAAAACAACAACCCAAAAAGTAAAAAGACATGAGGAGTTAAAGTTGATTTTAGGTGAGATTTAAAACCTCGAACAAAGGGGACGGAGCATTCGTTCGAAATTTCGAACGAATGCTCCGTCCCCTTTGTTCGAGTTTAGTCACTGCTGCACATATGTTTACGTGTCATCTCTAGTAAGTTTAATTTTGAAAAACCAACTATTTGCGTTTTTGACCTATCTTTTTTCAAGTTTTCTTCAAATAGTTCTATTATTTTTTTCTCATTTTCTTCATCTTGCATATCTATATAATCTATTATTATTATTCCACCAATGTCTCTTAAACGTAGTTGTCTTGCTATTTCTATTGTAGCTTCTTTATTTACAGTAAATATTGTCTGCTCTAAATCTTTTTTCCCTGTATATTTACCTGAATTTACATCTATTGCAGTTAGAGCTTCTGTTTTATCTATTGTAATAAATCCTCCACATTTAAGCCATACTTTTCTGTTTTCTAACTCTTCCAATTGTTTCTCGATATTGTACATTCCTAATATATTTTTTTGCATTTCTAACTTAATTTCTTTTTTAGCTTCCTTTAATTTTTCTTGTACTTGTGAAAATACTTTCTTATCATTAGTAAGTATTCTATATAAGTCTTGGTCCATTAAATCAGTAAGAATTCTACTTACAACATCTTCGCTTTTATACAATAATTGTGGTTTTGCATTTCTTCCCTTTTGAATTTCTTTATCATATTTACTTTTTATATTTTTATATATATTTATTGTTTTCTCTACATCAGATGCTATCTCTTCCTCATTCTTTGAAACTGCTGAAGTTCTGACTATAGCTCCATATCCTTGTGGCAAGCACTTTTTTACGATACTTTTTAATCTATCTCTTTCATTTTCACTATCGATTTTTTGAGATATTGTTATAAAGTCCTCGTTTGGCATTATAACAACAAATCTACCTGGCAAGCTTAAATGTGCAGAAATTCTAGCACCTTTTTTATTTGTACTATCTTTTTTTACCTGAACTAATACTGGACTTCCTGCTTTTAAATATTCTTTAATATCATATTTACTAAAATTCTCATTCTTATTTCCTGTTTCATTACTTACTTTAGGCAATATATCTCTAATATGTATAAAAGTATTCTTTTCTTTTCCAATATCCACGAAAGCTGCTTGCATACCTGGAAGAACATTTTCTACTATTCCTAAATAAATATTTCCCTCAAGCCTTTCCTGTCCTTCTTCTTCAACATACCTCTCTGTTAACTTACCATTCTCTAGTAACAAAATATTCTTTTTATTTTTGCTAACATCAATTAATAATTCTTGCATTTCCTATCCTTTCAGTTTCTATTTAATGGTTAGTATAAATTATAAGTCCGCGCAGGGAGTTTATAATTAAAATCGATGAGCGGAGCAGGGAGCTCCGTCGGGACGTAGCGAAACGATTTTAATTATAACTACCGTTGCAGGACAATCATAATTTGAAAACCATTAAATAGAAACTCCTTTCACATTATACACATTCATCGTATTGTCAATACCATTTTCAATCCAGTACTCTACTGCATCGACCGCTAAGTCTTCTCCTTCTTGTAACACAATATATTCCTCATTAGGAATTCTACCTATTACATAGTCTATCCTGTCAAATTCATTTTTTGGTTTACCTATTCCTACTCGTATGCGTGGAAAATCTTCTGATTTTAGTTCGTGAACTAGAGACTTCATTCCATTATGAGAGCCTGGTCCACCTTTTGCTCTTACTCTGATTTTTCCTACATCGGTATCCATATCATCATAAACCACAATAACTTTTTCTAGCGGTTCTTTATAAAATCTAACGAATTCTACAACAGATTCGCCACTATTATTCATAAAAGTTTGTGGTTTTATCAATATTACTTTTTCATTTTTTATAATTCCAGTTCCATATATTGCATTATATTTTGTCTTATTTAAACTAATATCATTCTTTCTTGCCAATTTATTTATAACATCAAATCCCATATTGTGCCTAGTATTTGCATATTCTGGCTCTGGATTTCCAAGTCCTACGATAATATACATTGTTTTACCTTTCTCTAATTTTAATTTTAAATTCATCCCATAAATCATTAACTTGTAGATATTCTTGATAATGCTTTTCAACATTTTTGTCGTACTTATTAAGTTCATCTATTAATGCTGAAAAATCACAAGTTACAAATTCTGTATTCATCTTTTTTACACTTTTTCTCAAATTTTCTTTTGCCTGATCAATAATTTCTCTATATTTCTTTCTATCTGTGATATAATATAATAATGGCTTATATCTTGTCCAGCCAATAGCTGCTTTATAAAATCTTTGCTCTATTTCTGCATCATCCAAAGATACTTTTGGCATTTTCTTTGGCTTTCTTTCTTTCATTAAACCTGTAAATTGTAAAAAAGAATCGTGAAAATGATATGTTGGTATTTTTAAAACACTTGCTTTTTTATCTCTTAATGCACAAGAAAAAAACGTATCTTCACCCCTAGCATTTGGTGGATTATAAAAAGCTGGTATTTTATCTATCTCATTTAAGTTTAAACATATTCCTGAACCTAATACAAAATTTTCTTTTCCTATTTCTTCTAAATATTTTGGCTTTGCAATTCCTTTTGCTATATCAGATTCTGCATAAGATATACAGCCTGGATTTTCTCTCATTTTTTGTATTTTACTCCAAGAAATAACTTCATTTTCCAAAGCATCTATAAAGTTCTTATAGTCTTCTTCTTTTATTTCATCTGTATATTCCACATATGGTATTGGATTCATTATTCCGCAACGATATCCCCAGGTTACATTAGCTTTTTCTATATTTTTAATGTGTTGCAAAACATTTTTTTGTTTAATCCATGATAATTGATTTTTATCCATTACATTTGCTATAGGATATTCATCATCATCCCAAAAAAGGATATAGTCCATATGATGTTGCATTGCACAGTATAAAATTGTATTTCTAGCTTTCGCATATCCATTCCCTATAAATAATTCTGATTGCTCTCTAGTCATTCCATATCTAGATATTAGTATTTTCTCATATTCCAGAATATTTTCAGGTGTAATATATTTTATTCTCATGTTTTTGTATGCTTTTGGTAATATTCCATAAAAGTCTGTCCTAATTGTATGTTGGTAATTCAAATCATATAATATATATATTGTAATGCTTACTTCAATATCTAATTCTTTAATTTGCTCCATAATAAATTGTTCATAATTATTTATTATCTTACATACATTTGGTCTACCAGTTATAAAACCTATCCCAAAATTAATTTGTCGTTTCATAAAATCCTCTCTTTTCATTATTATATAGTACAATTACTTTAATGTTTTTTATCCTAGATTTTTCTCATTTCTTGTAATCTTCATAGTAAAGACTACTTTTATAAATATATTATATAATTTTAGCTACAATTTCTCTTTCATATTTTTCATCTATTATATCTTGTATATCATTTTCTCCATTTTTAACTTCTGTAACATATTTTGTTTCTATTTTTATTTTTTTTGTTGCTTTTCTTAAAAGCCACTCATACTCTATATCTACATGACCAATATCTATAGCTCTATAACCAAGTTTATATAAATCATATGCTAATACTGTAGCAGTTGGCCCTAGTGCAAGCATAATTAACTTATTTTTATCTATTTTTACTATTTCTTTTAAGATTTTATCATACACCTCAAATGCATTTTCAGATGGGCAAATAATTCTAGAGGTTGATTTCATATTATCAAATAAATCATTACCAACGCCTAATCTACTATAAATTCCTTCTACAATTACAACATCCTGTTTGTCCCAAATTTTTTTCAACCTTGCAACATATTCTTTTACACCTGTTTTATCTTTGTAATCTATATAAAATCTAGTAATATTTGACGAATAATATTGTCTGTTTTTTGAAAGTAATTTTAATAGTTTAAACTTATTATCTTTTAACCATCCACGCCAAAAATTTTTAGCAAAATCATTATATTTTTCTGAATACTGTAAATCTATTACATTATTTATTCCGATTAATAATCCATTTTCATTTTTTTTTAATACTTCATCAAGTCTTTTAGCTAAATTTGGGTCATATCTTTGATATTTCATACCGGTTCCTGTAATCATATCAAATTCTCCATCTCCAAATCTTGCAATAGAAGACTTTTCATTAACTATTTTATCTATAGTCTCATCTGGACTTGCTATTTTAAAACCTCTTAATATATTCTGTGTTGTAGCAACATACTTTTGTTTCTTATGGCATAATTTCATAATATACCTCTTTCTATAATTAAAATCATAAATATTTTTCAATTAGTTCTTCAAAAGTTGTTTCTTCTAAATCCTTAAAGAATTCTTCTCTTTTATTATTATAATTTGTTGATACACTTAAACATGAATTGAACTTAATTATATCTTCTATTCTTTCTTTGGTAAATTCAATCTTATTTTTAATATTTTCAAAGATTTCTTTACCTTTTTCTGTATTAATTATTAACGCAGATATTCCTCTTTCATCATTTATCTCTGGTCTTATATGTTCTATTCCCCAAAAATCACCTAGAGTTATATCTGAATTTCTTACTATTTTTTTAAAACTACAGTTATAGCAAGAATCTCTTAAGCAAAGATTCCTTAAAAAAATTTTCATGTATGGATCATCATTATGGTGAATATTTTCTTCCTGTTTGTTGAATACATAGTTTATTTGGTAGTTATTCCATCCCAAAATATCTTTTCTTCTAAAATTAATTTTTATAATATCTTCACCTTTTTGTCTTCTTTTATATTCTAAATATTTTTTCCAAACTTTTTGTGATGGGACCCCATGACATATAATGTCTTGTGTATACAATTTTTTATGCTCTCCACCTAAATATGCCAAAAGTCCTTCAACCTGACATGGAGTTCCTGTAAAAAGTACTTTTCGATCTTGCTGAAGAAATTTTTTTACTTTTCTAAAACAATCATTTATTTGACTTTGTAAGTATTTAGAACCTCTGAAATCATCTAAGTTTTCTTCATTATCAATATAATCATGAATTACTTCAAAATTTTCATTAAATTTTGCTCCAAAAACCACTCCATTTTGTTTTAATATGTATTTTGCGATTAAAGAAAAAATACCCCCTGATGAACTTTTCATTCTTTCATTTTCATTTTTATTTTTACATGAATAAACATCTATGTTACTTTGATTTGTCTACAATTTATTTATTACTGGACAAATTCTTACACACATTCCACAATTAATACACTTTTCTTTTTTAATTTTTGGATATTGAAAACCATTCTCATCTTCTACAATTAATATAGCATTTTTATGGCATATATTTTTACATGCCATGCATCCTGTACATTTATTTTTTTCTATTATATTTTCTGTCTTCATACTTTCACTTTCTATTGTAATGATGTATCTAAGAAATTCCTTACTTTTAATTTTTCTGTTTTCAATATTTCATGTGCTTTTGAATAATCATTATTTAATATATCTTTCGTGATTTTGCCATTAAACATTCTATATGGCATTTGAAAAGTGTCTAATAGCGTTTCGATTCTTGAATACATACTTTCTAATTCATTATCCTCTCTTTTAAACACTACAAATGGCGTAGAAAATAGAATTGAGAAAACACAAGAATGAAAAGAATCTGTTACAACTAAAAAAGCATTTTTTTCTAAATATATAAACTCTGCTGGTCCCATATCATAGTATGGGCTATTCTTATCCGAAATGTCTATTATCTCGCAATCATTTTCTTTAGCAATTCTTTCTAATTCCTTCAAAACTTCATTTGATACATTCCCTAAAAAGCTTTTAATAATAAACTTATCTGTTTTTAAACTTTCTGGCCTTTGCATTACTTTTTCCCAATCTTTTTCATCTAGCATCATGGTCGGATCTATCAATACTTGTACATCATTTCTGCCTGTAATTTCTTCAACTATTTTTTTGCCAGCTGTTTCTCTTACTGATATTGCTTTTATATCTTCTAAATTTTCCTTACACATGCTATACAAATTGCTTCCTTTTTCCGGTAAGTAGTTCACTCCAAAACTAGCTGAAAAAGAGATTTTCTTATTTTTTGGTGCGAAAGAACCTAATGCTTTATCTGAAAAAATTTTATCAAATGTAAAATTCCAAATTTGATCACTTCCCATAACTATATAATCATAATCATTAGCAAAATTTTCTGGTGCTTCAAATTCTTTATACATAATTTGATTTGCAAACCTTATATTCTCATTAAACTTTTTAAACTTTATTAATCTGTTTTTATCTCTTTCGTTTTTGATAACAGGAACATCATCTTTTAGTCCTATATATTTTATTGTTTCAACATCTAAGCCTTTCTTCTTTAGTACTTGTTGTACAGCATAATTTTGTAATCTATTCCCAAAGTTATATTCTCCAAAAAGAGTTACTATTCCTGCTTTTTTCATTTTCTCCCTCCAAAGTTAGATTTCTCCGAATATTAATTTCATTTTAGATTATAACATAATATTCCATAAAAGGCAATCTTTTTTCATTTTTATGTATTAGCCATGCATAAAACAAGCACAAAAGGTGCAATATAATTATGTATACTAAACAAGCAATTGGGGTCTGTCCCCAATTGCACATCTAAAACAACTTATCTAATTTATATTCTTTATCCAGCTTTTCATTTAAATACACTTTGCAAATGAGTTCAACTTCTCGCAAGCTTTGCTCTGATAAGTTAAATGAAAATAATTTTTTTGGTGGTGCTAGCACTATATACTTTATTGCATTTAAAGTAGCTTCTGATATTTCTACTGCACCCTTGTCTTGTCTACTGCATGCCTCACATTTCAGTCCGTTATCTTTAAAACTAAAATGATTTAGCTGAACATCTTCTTTTTTACAAGTCGCACACTTGTCTATTATTGGCGTAAAGCCTAATAAACACATCAGTTTCAATTTAAATATTGAAATTGTTAAATCCATATTTTTATCTGTCTCTGAAAGTACATACAAAGTATTTAAAAATAGCTGTAAAATCTTATATGTATTCTGATTTTCGTCTGTAACATCATTTATTATTTTGGTTATATGTGATGCATATTGAAGTTTATCCAAATCCATTCTTAAATTATAGAATACTTCATTTACTTCACATGAGTTTATATTGTATGAACTAGCACCTTGATATATAAGATAATCTCCAAAGCATAGAAATTGAGTACCTGCCATAAGCGTACTTTTAGGTCTTCTAGCACCTTTGGCAGCACACCCAATTTTACCATTTGGAGTTAGTATTGTTACCATTTTATCATAATCGCTCATGTTGTGTTCTGCTATCACTATACCCTTTAATTTTAATATTCCCATCTTGTTTTTCCGCCTCTATCATGTTTTTCTCTATATTTTCTACTTCCATCAATTCCAAAAAAGTATTTATATCTCCTGTATTTTTAAATGTATTCCAAGCCATTTGTTTTATCATGCTAATCATTCCTTCCTGAAAGTCTTCGCTTTATTTTATTGCATAGGAAATTTCTTTAGAAATTTCCGGAGCAACAAGGTTAAGTTTCCTTGGGCTGTGCGTATTTGCAAAGCAAAACGCACATATGGCGAAGCCACTTTTCTTATCTTTTGCAGTTTTAAAATTTTTATACGTAAAATTTTAAGATTTTTTATCTAATTTTTAACGACACAATGCGAAGTTTATTTTGGCAATCTAAAGGACTTGAGGAATGAATCACTATTAATCCAATCTTCTTTTACCTTAACCCACAATTTAAGATTTATTTTTATGCCAAGCATTCTCTCCAAATCTTGTCTTGCATATGTTCCAATCTTTTTAAGCATACTTCCATTCTTACCTATTATTATGCCTTTATGAGAATTCCTTAAACAATAGATAGTTGCTTCTATATTATATATAGGCTCATTTTCCATTGTTTTTCTTTTTTTCATTTTTTCAACTTCTACAAATATTCCATGTGGCACTTCATCATTTAAAAGTTTCAACGCTTTTTCTCTAATTGTCTCTTCAACAAGTTGTCTTGTTGTTTGGTCTGTATACTCTTCTATATCATAATATGCAGGTCCTTCTTTTAAGTTCTTCTCTATCTCATCTAATATTACATCTAAATTGATGTTTTTTACTGTCGAAACTGGTATTATACTTGAAAAATTATATTCATTTTTATAAAGGTCTATTAATTTAGCTACTTTTGCTTTGTCTACCAAATCAATTTTATTTATAACCAAAATTGTTTTTATTTTTGCTTCCTTAATCTTTTCTAGTATAAGCTTGTCCCCTCTGCCAATTTCATCAGAAGTAGCTTCTACTACAAAAACTAGCACATCAACATCTTTTGACACCTCAAAAGCATTTTCAACCATTACATTTCCAAGCTTTGACTTAGGTTTATGAATTCCTGGTGTATCTACAAATATTATTTGTGAATTTGTTCTATTAACAATTGCTCTTATAACAGTCCTTGTTGTTTGAGGTTTATTCGCAACTGCTGCAACTTTTTCTCCAACCAAACTGTTTATTATACTTGATTTTCCCACATTTGTTCTACCAAGTATTGATACAAATCCTGACTTAAATTTTTCTTCCATCTTCTTCTCCTTTTCGCTATATATTTATATCATATTCTTTTATTAATTTCAATGATTCAAAAAGTTTATTATAAGTCCAAGGAATGTTTTATTATTTCCTTGGACTTTATTCTTACTCTTCTTTAGTCATAACTGCATAATAACCATAATCCTGCCTTGTATAGCCTTGCTCTTGTAATTCTTTAATTTCATTTTCATATCTATTTGATATTATAAAAATACCGTTCTCTTTATTGTTTACTACTTCGTCAAATTCATTGCTCTTATAGATAAAATTATAGTCTCCTATTTTGGCAATTTCTGTTCTATTATTTCCGTAGTCCACTATTTCTTGAGTCTCCATGTATTCTTGTGGCGACATTCTAGTTCCCAACATTACATATATATATGGTGCCGCTTTATATGAAATAATATACTTTTCCATATTAGCATATTTTTCATTTGCTTCAATTTCTTCGGTCAAGCTATACAAATATCTGTCTTCATACCAATTATCACCTGATACTCCATCTACTTTAAAATAATTCCATGTAAAATTTATAAATAAGCCACAAATTGTTATCAGCATAATTATTTTCGATAAATATGAATTTTCGCAAATTTTAATTATTGCTACAGCCACAAAATACAATATCAAGAAATACAATACATTTGCTTTATTGGCAGTAGGTATTCTTGTGAAAAGCAATCCAATAAGTAGTGTTACAAATGCAATTACCATAACTGTAGTTAAATCAAACTTTTTCTCTTTTATACTTTGTACAACATTTTTGAACGAAAGTATAAATCCTATTATAAACAAAGGTACATACAATAAATATATTGTTCCTTCTGACATGAATATTACTTTTAAACTTTCTAGTCCAGTTTTAAATATATTTAATGGGCTTATTTGTTCAGCTCTAAATGTATCTAGGACTGGTAATGAGAATATTCCTATGTCTGTTTGTTTTACTATTCCATAATTAAGTAATAAGAAGTAAATTAGAGGTAGCGCTAGTATTGCAATAGGTATTCCCATCACAATTATTTGCTTCCAATTTGTTCTTTTTATATATAGCATATACACTATCCAAACGGCTAAGAATATTGGCATAGTTATCCATGCTAGACAATATGTATATAAATTTAATCCAACAAAAATGCCTGCTATAAAGAATTGATATGTTTTTTCTGCTCTTGTCATAAAATATAGAGCTATCATGAACATTCCTAAATACAAGTTGCAATCCAGTGCCATTCTTGTATTAAATATATTCCATGGACATGTTATGATTAAAAATGTAAATAATAAAGCAAATTTTTTGTTCTTAAATTTTGATACCATCAAGTATGACGCTATAACAGATACTATATACACAAGTAACATTGGCATTCTATATGCTATTACATTTGGTCCCAATATTTTTATAAAAATTACTGCTAAATATGCGCATAATGAGCTCTGCCCCTGTCCAAAGTTGGTTAGATAAAGAGGATATTGATTCATATACCTATCTGTCCCATATTCAGATAAACAATATGCATCATAAGCCATTCCCGCTTCATCACATCCCAAGTATGTAGGTATCTCTCCAAATTTATATACTACTGTAAAAAACAAAATAATGATAAATACTATCCATATTTTTTTATAGTGTTTATTACAAAATTCATCTATCTTGCTTTCTGTTTTTGAATTGTCTATTCCATTTTTTTCATCAATATACTTTTTTATTACCGAATAAGCTAGCAATAGCATCAAAATGATTATTGATATTAGATCTATTATTGTCATTTGTTTCCCCTATTTTTCTTTAATAAATTATTTTAATTTGACACTTCTTTATTATTCTTCATTTTCTAGTTATAATTTTAAATTGCAATTTTTTTCTGAGGTGTGTCCCTCTTGTTTCAAATTTGAAACAAATGCTCCGTCCCCTTTGTTTCAAATTCTATATTCTTCCATTGGTGTATAGTGTGTATGTAAAAGTTCATGTGCTTTATGTTCTCCTGGTTTTCCTATGTAATCTTTGTAAATTTCCTTTAAAATTGGATTTTCATGTGATTTTCTTATGGTACTTCTTTCATCAATTGAATACATTGCTGCAGCTCTTTTTCCGGCTACATCAACTGTCATTCTTGTTTTCGAATTTTTTATAGGTTGACCTCCACCCATGATGCATCCACCTGGGCATGCCATTACTTCAACAAAGCTATAGTCTGCTGTACCATTTTTTATTTCTTCCATTATTTTTCTTGCATTTCCAAGTCCATGTGCTACAGCTACTTTTACTTCTTTGTCTCCAATTTTAATTGTTGCTTTCTTTATTCCTTTTGCACCTCTTACATCTTCAAACTCTAATTTTTGTAGTTCTTCTCCTGTTATAAGTTCATATGCTGTACGAAGTGCCGCTTCCATAACTCCACCTGTAACTCCAAATATTGCAGCTGCACCTGTTGCCTCTCCCATTGGATTGTCAAATGTATCATCTTCTAATTTATCAAACTCTATATTTGCTTGTTTTATCATTCTTGCAAGTTCACGTGTTGTAATAACGCTATCTACATCTCTTGCTCCATTTACTTGCATCTCTACTCTTTGACTTTCATATTTTTTAGCAATACATGGCATTACAGATACTACATAAATTTTGCTTGGGTCTATATTATTTTTTTCTGCATAATATGATTTTACAATAGCACCAAACATCTGGTGTGGTGATTTACAACTAGATAAATGTGGTAGATTTTCTGGATATTCCATTTCTGCAAAACGTACCCATCCAGGACAGCATGATGTAGTCATTGGCAAATTATCATTTTCTTTAAATCTCTTTACAAATTCTGTTGCCTCTTCCATAATTGTAAAGTCTGCACCAGTATTCGTATCAAATACCTTATCAAATCCTAACGCTTTAAGTGCAGATACCATTTTACCTGTAACATTTGTGCCAATCTCCATTCCAAACTCTTCTCCAAGAGCCACTCTAACAGAAGGCGCTGTTTGTACTACAACAAAAGTATCAGGGTCTTTTAATTTTGCCCAAACATCATTAATATTCTCTTTCTCGTGAAGTGCACCAGTTGGACAAGATTCAATACATTGACCACAAAAAGTACAATTAACATCATTTAAACTATGGTCATAAGTTGTAGAAATACATGATTCAAAACCTCTTCCAATGCAATCAATTGCTCCAATATTTTGTACATTTTTGCAAGTTGCCACACATCTCCTACATAAGATACATTTATTAAAATCTCTAACTATAGATGGAGACTTATCATCAATTTTATGCTGTGTTCTTTCTCCCTTAAACTCAATATCTAGTACATTGAACTTTATTGCTAAATCTTGAAGCTCGCAATTTCCGTGAACGTGTACATGTTAAACAATCTTTAGAATGATTAGAAATAATTAAATCTAGAATAGTATGTCTTGCTTCTAGTACATTTGGTGTATGCGTATGAACTACCATTCCCTCTTCAACTGTTTGTATACATGAAGTTGCAAAACCACGTCTTCCTTCAACTTCTACGATACACATTCTACAATCTCCAACCTCGTTTATATCCTTTAAGAAACACAATGTTGGAATATCTATTCCTGCTTGTTTTGCTGCATCTAATATGGTTGTACCTTCTGGTACACATACCTTTTTATCATCAATTTTTAAATTAACCATCATTTCCTCCTATCTTACCCAATTGCATGAAATGGACATGACCTAATACACGTCGTACACTTAATACACTTATCTTGATTAATATGTCTTTTCTCTCTACCTTCACCCTCAATCGCATTTACTGGACAATTTTTCTGGCACAATCCACATGCTTTACACTTTTCTTCATCTATTTCAATTCTAGATAAAGCTTTACATTCCATTGCCTTACATTCTTTTTCTATAGCATGTTGTCTGAATTCCTCTCTGAAATACTTCATTGTGCTAATTACTGGGTTTGGTGCGCTTTGTCCAAGACCACATATACTAGATTTTTTGATATTTGCAGCTAATTTTTCTAGCCTATATATATCATATTCGTCTCCTTCTCCACTACACAATTTTTCCAATATTTCTAGCATTCTCTTAGTACCAATTCTACAAGGTGTACATTTGCCGCAACTTTCACTTACTGTAAATTGCAAATAGAATTTTGCTAAGCATACCATGCATTTTGTGTCGTCCATTACAATAAGTCCACCAGACCCCATCATTGAGCCTATCTCTTTTAGTGATTCATAATCAATTGGTGTATCTAAATGTTCTTTTGGAATACAGCCACCTGAAGGTCCTCCTGTTTGTGCTGCTTTAAACTCTCTACCATTTGGTATTCCTCCACCAATGTCAAATACTATTTCTCTTAATGTTGTTCCCATTGGTACTTCAACTAATCCAACATTGTTTACATTTCCACCTAAAGCAAATACTTTTGTTCCCTTTGATGTTGCAGTTCCAATTGATGAATACCAATCTGCTCCTTTCAATATTATTTGAGCTATATTAGCATAAGTTTCAACATTGTTTATTAGTGTTGGGCATCCCCATAAACCAGATTGTGCCGGATATGGTGGTTTTACTCTAGGTTGACCACGTCTTCCTTCTATCGACTCTAAAAGTGCTGTTTCTTCTCCACATACAAATGCTCCTGCACCAAGTCTTATCTCTATATCAAAATTAAATTTTGTGCCAAATATATTTTTACCAAGTATTCCATATTCTCTTGCTTGGTCTATTGCTATTTGTAGTCTATGTACTGCTATAGGGTACTCTGCTCTTACATAGATATATCCCTTTTCTGCACCTACTGCAAATCCTGCAATTTCCATTGCCTCTAATACTGCATGTGGGTCTCCTTCTAGTATACTTCTATCCATGAATGCACCTGGATCTCCCTCATCAGCATTACATACAACATATTTTTTGTCTCCTTTGGCATCTTTTGTAGCTCTCCACTTCTTACCTGTTGGGAAACCAGCTCCACCTCTACCTCTTAAACCAGACTTATCTATTGTGTCAATAACCTCATCTGGGTTCATCTCAATTAATACTCTAGCTAATGCTCTATATCCATCAAAAGCTATGTACTCATCAATATCTTCTGGATTTATAACACCACAATTTTTTAGTGCAATTCTTTTTTGTTTTTTGTAGAAAGTCAAATCATCAAGTTTCGTAACTTTTGTTCCATCTATATCTTTGCAAAGTAATCTATCTACCACTTTTCCTTCAACAATGTGTGATTGTATAATTTCTTCACAATCTTCTGGAGTTACCTGAGCATAAAATGTATCTTCTGGACGAATTATAACTATTGGACCTTTTGCACAAAGCCCAAAGCATCCAGTTTTTATAACACGTACATTTTGTATGCCTTTTTCTTTAATTATCTTCTTAAAATTTTCTAGTATTTGTGGTGATTTTGAAGATGTACATCCTGTTCCTTGACATACTAGAATATGTTTTTCTCTAGTATCTGCATTTGTATTTTTACGCAAATCTAATTCTATTCTTTTTTCCGCTCTTATTTTATTTAATTCTTCTACTGTCTTCATTCAAGACCTCCTTTAATTTACAAATTACTGCCGACTATAATTTTTTTCTGTTATAGTTTGAAAAAGAATTGTTATTTGGCTAGGCGTACGAGATTGAAATTTATGAGACGTACTCTTTGTACGTTGATTAAATTTCAATCGAAGTACAACAACGCCAAATGCAATTATCTTTCAAACTATGAAAGTTCATCCAAAACCTCATCCAACTTCTTCACAGTCGCATGCCCATATACCTCATCATTTACAGTAAACACTGGTGCTATACCACATGCTCCTACACATCTTGTAGTATCTATTGAAAACTTTCCATCTTCGCTTGTTTTCCCTTCCTCTAGTTTTAATCTTTCTTTTAATCTATCTAGAATTGCTTGTGAGCCTTTTACAAAACATGCCGTTCCCAAACATACAGATATATTGTATTTTCCTTTTGGCTCTAATGTAAATCTTGCATAAAATGTAATTACTCCATATATCTCTGCCATAGGTACTCCCAAATATTTTGATACTTCTTCTTGTGCTACTTTTGGTATATATCCATACTTTTCTTGAATTTCATTTAAAATTTGTATCAAGTTATCTTTTTCTTGCTTATATGGCTGCATCAATTCATTTACTTCTTGTCTTAGTTTGCTTTCTACACATTCACACATTTTCTCATTCCTTCTTTCTCTTCCATTATATGCTTGTATTATACCAAATAGATTTGTTTTGTACAATGAATTCTCGACATTTTATTTGCATACATTTATCTAAAAATACCAGATTGATTTATCACTCTACTACTATATAAAAATAAAACATCTGCATCTTCATATTTTTCAAAATCTATATAGTTCTCCAAAATCGTAGAATTGATATATCGTATATCTACTAAAACAATTTCTTTGTAATCTTTTACTAATAGTGGAGCTATGCTACTTCCAAATGAATCTCTAAACAATATTAACTTTTTATCTGTTTTTGCATCTTCGTTGATAATTGTTGTAAGTGCAGTAGCTCCAGACAGAAACAAATCATATTTATTTTTTGTCTCATCTACTCTATCTAAATTATATATCTTTTCATCTTTTTGAGTTTCCGTATTATATACCTTGCAATTTTCTAATTCTTCATTACTTAGATAAATCATCTCATCTGGTTTAACACTATTTTCTAAGTTTAGATTTTCTATTTTACTTGCTTCTTTATAATATGTACCATAGAATTCTTCCAAAGTTTGTTCTTCATAACTTACTTCTTCATTTTTAATCTCCAACTCTTCCTCTATTTTTTCAACTGTTTTGCCTAAATCTTCCTGTTTCCAGTGCATATCTGTTTTATAGAAATTGTCTAATGACAGTGTATCTTCTATGCTAAAATATTTCACATTTCCTGTAATCTTTGATTTGACTGCATTTTCTAGATTGTCAAATTCTGTTTCTAATACATCCTTTAAATAATATTCTTTATCTGGTATTATTGAAAAATATATATTCATATTTCCAAGGTGTTCTTCACATAATCTATTTATTTTTCCTATATTATTTTCAATAGCGCCTATATTTACTTCTCCTGTTTTTTCATAAATAGCTCCATTCTCCACATAAATTTTTTCGTCTTTTTTATCTTCCACTTTTTCATTTGTATCTTTGTTTATCATGATTACCAAAAAAACTGATACTGTTATAATAAATAAAACTATTACAATTACTCGTATAATTTTCTTCATTTGTCTTCTCCTTTTTTTGCAAAAAGCCTTGAAAATTTGACTTTCAAGGCTCTTTTCTTTAATCAATATTCTATATTATAATGCAACTGAACCGCCATCTGGAATTTGTTCCCTGTTAGTTTTTGTGTATTCTTCGTTATGAGCACCTAAAATTTCTTTTACCTTGTTGTAAACTGGCGTTGCCCATTCATCACTAGCCATTACCAAAACAGCTAAATTATCTACACTTGTTGCATATAGTTTATCAGCTGCAACACAAATCCATTTTGCTGTATTCACATTTTCTGACATTTCTTTTGCAATGCTATCTGCATCTGCTCCGTCTTTTACTTTTACAAGAACAAATGAATATGCTTGAGAACCAATCATTGGCTCTGATGCAACTACTGCATCTATATTTTCATTTGATGAAAGTCCTGTATATGCTTTCAATATATCTGCATTGTTTACATCTATAACTTGTGTGTTAAGTGATGGTGGTAATTGAACATTTACTCCACTATATACATTATTTATTAAGTTTTGCATATCTTCTGCACTTGTAATTTGTACATTACTTTTTGGTTTATTTGCATTTATTGCAAATACTATTCCAGTCACAATTAAAGCTATCGCAATTATTGCAATTACAATAAGTAATACCACCTTTCCATTTTTTGTTTCATTTGTACCTTTGTTTTCTTGTTCTTCCATTATTGTTCTCCTCCTTTAATTTTTTATATGTAATTAATAATTATTACCTTTTTTTATTCTCCAAACTCTATTTCTGCATCTTCTGGACAGATTTGAATAAATGTTTTTCCATCATTTACATTTATCTCATTTCCTTCTAAATCTTTATACACTGTTTTTCCAGCTCTTGAATTTTTATCACAAGTAATAGGAATAGCCTTTCCATTTGTTATATAATATCCATCTAATTCTTCTATATTATCTAAAGTTTGTCTTCCTTTGCCAGAACCATCACTTAATGTAGTATTTTCTGCCTTTTCAATTATTATATTTTTAGTTGTAACCGTCTTTCCTGTATCCCAATCAACTTGTTTTTCATCTCTTGAATATCGAACATATTCTTTCAAATCTGCATCATATTCATACCTTACTGTATTTGCATATGAATATGGAATTATTACAGTATTTGCTGTTTCTCCATCTTCCAAATTAACTTCTGCTACAACATAATTTAGAACAGTATCATCATCTCTTTTGAATGTTCTGTAGCCATTTTGCTCAGCTATACTAAGTATATTTGCTGTACTTGTTACCGCATTATGTGGAGCATATTTGTCTGATACTCTCCAAAACTCTTCTTCACTATAATTTATACCATTTATGGCATCTACCGCTAAAGTACCTATGTCTGATAGTGCTTGTGGACTTGAGCCATAATGAACATATATTGCATCATTTTCCAAAGCATAATCTAAGAAATAATGTCTAGCACTTCTTATTGGTCCTATTTTATCAAAGTCCTTATCTTGAAGTATTAGCATTAACCTAGTTTCTCCACCCTCTACTATTATTTCGTATACTATGTCTGCCTCTAGCAATCCTGCTTGTGGCATTGCATCTATATGATTGTCTATCATTACTGCAATTGGTCTTGAATCACCTGATAGTGTTTTAGGTTTCGCAACCTCTGGCTCTTCTTCTGCTTGGCTTATAATTTCACCATTTGCATTAGTCATTTCTGTGTTATTATCTCCAAATACTTTCATTGCAAATAAAACACCTGCAATTATAATAAGAATAATCAAAACAATAACAAAAACTTTTGTACCTTTCATTCAATTTGCCTCCCGCAACTCATTATTTTTCTTTTAAGATTTCAATAGAAAATTCTTCTTCATTAAAATTTTCAGGACATTCTTTCTTTAATTATTAAAATGTGCTATTTATTTTTAGGGAAATTTTACAAGTAGGAGTTTTCCAAATGTCCAATTTTTTTGGACAATAAGGTGTGTCCCTTCTGTTCGAAATTTCGAACAAATGATTAAGTCCCCTTTGTTCGAGTTTTAAATTCCGGCTACTCCTAGTGCAATTCCATAAATAATAAGTACCATTATTATTCCTACGCAAGCACTAAATATTACCTCTGATACTTTATGTGCTTTTGCTTCTATCCTGCTTGCTGCTACTAATATAGAAAGTACAAGTGATAATGTAAGTATTACTATATTTATTGCTTGGCTATTTGACATATTGTCTACCATTAGCCAAATAATCGTATTTGCTGCAAATGCAAGTGTTGTAAATCCGCTTGGCATGAATTTATGGCTTAGTCCTTTATGTTTATTTGTCCTTGCTATTGCTATTAACACTAATATTGCTATTACTACTATAACTATTGTTGCAAATGCTAAATGTATTGGTGATGTTGCAATATTTTTTATAAAGTTTATTCCAATATCACTTATTTTATCAAAGAATAAGAAATATCCTACTATTAAAGCATTTATTGCTGTTATTACTACTCCTCCTGCTGCCACGTCTTTTGCTATTTTTGCTTTAGGATGATATACATCCACATATAAATCTACAACTGTTTCTATTGCTGTATTGCACATTTCTGCAAATAGAATTAGTATGATTGTAAATAGAAAACATAAAAATTCTGCTCTACTCAAGTCAAAGAATAAACTTACTATAACAACTGCTACTGCAATTAATAACTGAATTTTTACATTTCTTTGTGTTGTAGTTGCATATATT
>CAMOBD010000021.1 GCA_946578345.1 uncultured Clostridium sp. | reverse complement strand
TTGGGACATTTTCAAAAGTTATTACTTAAGACATTATCATAAATTAATCATAACATTATATAAAAATTAAAAAAACTATTGACATTTCTAAAAAAGGGAGTATAATATTAATGTAGGTCAAAGAAAGTCAAAGTCAAAAAAGCAAGAATATAAAAATTTTTTTAATGCTGAGATATAGCAAATACGAGAACTATAAATATAAGTCAGAACGACCTAAGATTGGAAGTGATAAAAATGAGAATGTCAGATATGATAGAAGAATTTATAAAAGAATTATTTGATGATGATGATTATATTGAAATTCAAAGAAATGACTTGGCAGAGCATTTTAATTGTGTTCCATCACAAATAAATTATGTTATATCAACAAGATTTAAGCCATCACAAGGATATTATGTAGAAAGCAAAAGAGGTGGTGGTGGACATATTAGCATACGCAAAATAAACACTACAAAAAGCAATTATTTAATGCATACAATATCAAGTATAGGCGATAAAATTACATCACAAGAGGTAGACATATTTTTAAGCAATTTTCTATCATATGGTGTTGTAACAGAGAAAGAAGCAAAGCTATTAAAAGTTGCAACTAGTGACAATGTGCTAACAGTACCACAGAATATAAAGGATGAATTAAGAGCAAAAATTTTTAAAAACATGCTTATTAATTTAGTCGATGACTAGCAAGATGGAACGAATTTTAATATTGATAAATTTAAAGGAGGTTTTTATTATGAAATGTCAAAATTGTGGAAAAAACGAGGTTACATTTAGATACACACAAGTTATAAATGGTGTAAAAAAGGAGATGAATCTTTGCGATAATTGTGCAAAAGAATTAGGTTTAAAAGATATGAATTTCAGCATGCCAATTAGCTTTTCAAGCTTTTTAAGTGATTTCTTCAATGATTATGAAGACAATCTAATTCCAAGTTTTATGGGAACTAGAAGTCTAGAGTGCAAGTCATGCGGAACAGTATTTGATGATTTTGTAAATAGTGGAGAGTTTGGATGCAGTGATTGCTATGATTTATTTGAAGATAGAATTTCTCCAATTCTTAAAAATTTGCAAGGCGCAAATAGACATGTTGGAAGAGGATATAGAGAGATAACACCAAGTGCTGGCGACAATGCATCTACAAAGAAAACAGTTAAGAAAGAAGAAAGCAAATTAGACAAACTTCAAAAAGATTTGCAAAAAGCTATCAAAGATGAGAGATACGAGGATGCAGCAAAAATACGTGACGAGATTAAGAAATTAGAAAGCGAAAAAAAGACTGACAAAGAGTAAAATATAAATTTAGGACAAAACAAGCCCGTCCCCAATTGTCCTATTATAAGAATGGAGGAAACGAAATGTTAAATTGGTATTTACAAAATGGAAAAAATTCAGATGTTGTAGTAAGTTCAAGAGTAAGACTTGTAAGGAACTTAAATGGATTCAAATTTTTAAACAAATGCTCAAAAGAGGAGCAAGAGAAAATATTAGAAAAAATTAAAGAAGTTGTGCCAAGCCTAGGTTATGGGCTAAAATATATGGATTTGAAAGATATAGATGATGTTACAAAATTGAGTTTAGTAGAAAAGCATCTAATAAGTCCAGAATTTGTGATGAATAATAATGCTAAAAAAGCAATTATAATAAATGATGAAGAAAATATTTGTATTATGATTAATGAGGATGACCATATAAAAATACAAGTATTTAGTAGTGGGCAAGAATTAGATAATTTAATGAGTTTAGTTGTAGAAATAGACGAAAAATTAGGAGAAATATTAGAATATTCATATAGTCAAAAATTTGGATATCTAACAGCATCCCCAATAAATATTGGTACAGGAATGAGAGTGTCTGTTATTGTCCATTTACCAGGTTTAGCATTAACAGGAAATTTGCCAAAAATTCTTAGAATAGTAAATAATTTAGGCATGAGTATTAAAGGAATATATGGAGAAGGTACACAAAATCAAGGCGATATGTATCAAATTTCAAACAATCAAACCATTGGAATAACAGAAAAAGAAATAGTAGCAAATGTAAAGAACATAACAGAGAAAATTATTGAGCAAGAAAGGACAGCAAGAAAGTTCTTGTGCAAGAATGAGGTTGAGATGGAAGATAGAGTATATAGAGCATTTGGAATGCTTACATATGCTAAAAAAATTTCATCTGATGAATGTAAAAAGTTGTTGTCAGACGTGAAAATGGGTGTTGATTTAGGAATAATAAAAGAAATTGATGATAGTAAAATAAAGAAATTAGAGATATATACTAAATCAGGAAATTTACAAAAATATTTAGGAAAAACATTGGATGGATATGAAAGAGAAATAAAAAGAGCAGAAGTAATAAAGCAGATTGTGAAAGAGTAAAAAAATAACCCCCTAAGGGGGGTGGCATATTATTTGAATTTTTTCCAAATGGAATATGCAAATAAAGCCAACGAGGTGACTAGAGTCACAGTCAATACAGTTTCCATATCTTCTGCGATTTGTGGAACAATTGTTACAATTATACATTCCAGAAGAAATGCAATAAAGAGTAACACCGCAGCTGCCAATGAAAAATTCATTTTCTAATCCCCCTTAAGATGCGGTGATTGCAATTGCAATCAATGTTTTATACAAAACAACAAAAAGAGTATATCACTATTTAATAACGAGTGCAAGAAAATATTTGTGACTTTATTGTGAAATTTTAATATAAGTGAGGAGTGAGATTTATGATGTATAAATTTACTGCGAGAGCAGAAAAAGCTATAGAGATAGCAAATGAAATAGCGTTAGAACTTGGACACAATTACATAGGTACAGAGCATCTTTTTTATGGTTTAGCAAAAGAGGGCACTGGTGTAGCAAGTCAAGTTTTGAAAAATCAGAATATAACAGATGAAGATATTTTAAGAGAAATTGAAATGCTTATTGGAACAGGAGAGCCTTTAACTCAAAATGATTCTATGGGATTTACTCCAAGAAGCAAAAGAGTTATAGAAAATGCTTTTGTTGAAGCACGTAGATTGGGGAGTGAGTTTATTGGAACAGAGCATTTATTAATAGGCATAATGCGTGAAGGAGACAGTGTTGCTGCTAGAATTATGATAGACTTAAATATCGACCCAAGGAAGTTGTACAACGAGATTGTCAAAGTTTTAAATGAAGATGGTATGGATGCAAATTCTGCAGTATCATCTGATAGAAACTCAGGTAGTTTTAATTCAACACCAACTTTAAATCAGTTTGGGTCTGATTTGACTAAACAAGCAAGAGAAGGAAAACTAGATCCTGTAATAGGTAGAAAAAGTGAAATTGATAGAGTTATTCAAATTTTATCTAGAAGAACAAAAAACAATCCTTGTCTAATTGGTGAGCCTGGTGTTGGTAAAACAGCTGTTGTAGAAGGTTTGGCAGAAAAGATTGTTGCAGATGATGTACCAGAAATGCTAAAAAATAAAAGGGTAGTAACTCTTGATATTTCTGGAATGGTAGCAGGTGCAAAATATAGAGGGGATTTCGAAGAGAGAATTAAGAAATGTTTATCTGAAGTAAAAAAAGCAGGAGATGTAATTCTATTTATTGATGAAATCCATACTATAGTTGGTGCCGGTTCAGCTGAAGGTGCTGTTGATGCTGCAAATATTCTAAAACCACTTTTGGCAAGGGGAGAGGTACAGGTTGTTGGTGCTACTACCTTAAATGAATATAGAAAATATATTGAAAAAGACAGTGCTTTGGAGAGAAGATTTAGTCCTGTTACAGTAGGGGAGCCTACAGAAGAAGAGACTATAAAAATTCTAGAAGGATTAAGAGATAAGTATGAAGCACACCACAATGTAAAAATTACAGAGGGTGCAATAAAAGCAGCAGTAGACTTATCTATAAGATACATCAATGACAGATATTTGCCTGATAAGGCTATAGATTTGATGGATGAAGCGGCTTCAAGAGTAAAAATGAGAACATATACAATGCCAGATAGCATTAAGGAAATAGAAGAAAAAATAGCTACATTGGATAAAGAAAAAGAAGAGGCAATTCGTGTTCAAGACTTTGAAAAAGCTGCAAGTTTAAGAGATAAAGAAAATGAGCAAAAGGATAAATTAGAAAAAGAAAAGAAAAAATGGCAAAGTAAAAACAGTAAAAATGTTTTAAATTTAACTGAAGAAGATATAGCAGAAGTAATAGCAAGCTGGACAAAAATACCAGTAAACAAAATTACACAAGATGAAAATGAAAAGCTAAAACACCTTGAAGAAACACTACATAAAAGAGTAATTGGACAAAATGAAGCTGTTGAAGCTGTAAGCAAAGCAATAAGAAGAGGTAGAGTTGGATTAAAAGACCCAAACAGGCCAATAGGCTCATTCCTATTCCTAGGACCAACAGGTGTAGGTAAAACAGAACTTTCAAAAGCTCTAGCAGAGGCACTTTTCGGCAATGAAGATGCAATGATAAGAGTAGATATGTCAGAATATATGGAGCCACATTCAGTAGCAAAACTTATTGGATCACCTCCAGGATATGTTGGATATGATGAAGGAGGACAATTAACTGAAAAAATAAGAAGAAAACCATACTCTGTAATATTATTCGATGAAATAGAAAAAGCACATCCAGATGTTATGAATATGTTATTGCAAATATTAGATGATGGTAGACTTACAGATGCAACAGGAAGAACAGTAAACTTCAAAAACACAGTTATCATCATGACATCAAACGTTGGAGCAAGAATGATTACTGATAAAAATGTGCTTGGATTTAGTCAAAATGTGGACAATAAAGAAGGACAGGAAAAAGAATATGAAAGTATCAAAAAAGATGTTATGGCAGAACTAAAGAAACAATTTAGACCAGAGTTCATAAACCGTATTGATGACATTATAGTATTCCATAAATTAACTGATGAAGACATTGGACAAATCATTGAAATAATGCTAAAACAAGTACAAAAGAGATTAAAAGAACAAGAATACAATGTGGAAATAGACAAGTCAGTAAAAGATTTAGTAGCTAAAAAAGGTATTGATACAAACTATGGAGCAAGACCTTTAAAAAGAGCAATCCAAAGCAATGTAGAAGATAAGATTGCAGAAGCAATACTAGAGGGAAAGATTATTCCACATAAAAAAGTAAAAATAATCGCTGAAAACGATGAGGTTAAGGTAATAAAATAATTTAGAAATTTACAAAAGGGGACGGGCTTGTTTTGTAAAAATATTTTTGCAAAACAAGCCCGTCCCCTTTTGTAAAGAAAAACTTGTTTAAACAATTGAAAAAAGTGCCATAATGTGATAAAGTAATGTATGCAAAAGAAATAATTGGAGAGGATTGATATTATGAAAAAAGGTAAAATAGTTTTAGTAGGTACTGGGTTTGTTGGAATGAGTATGGCTTACTCAATGCTAAATAGAGGTGGAATAAATGAGCTAGTATTAGTGGATTTAGATAAGGACAAAACAATTGGAGAGGAAATGGACTTATCACACGGACTTCCTTATGCTCCACAAAAAATGGTTATAAAAGCGGGAGATTATAGTGATTGCAAAGATGCACAGATTGTAGTAATAACAGCTGGGGCAGCACAAAAACCTGGTCAAACTAGATTAGAACTTGCAGAAGTTAATACTAAAATAATGAAAAGTATAACTAGGCAAATAATGGCAAGTGGATTTGATGGAATAATAATTGTTGCTACTAACCCAGTTGATTTGATGACATATGTTGTAGCAAAAGTATCTGGACTTCCAAAAAATCAAGTATTTGGTTCAGGAACAGTTTTGGACACAGCAAGATTACGTTATTTATTAGCAGACTATTTTAAGGTATCAAGCAAAAATATTCATGCATATATAATGGGTGAGCATGGAGATTCATCATTTGTGCCATGGAAACATGCATATGTAGGATGCAAAAGCGTAATGGATATAATGAAAGATAATAATCATCCAATATCAGATTTAGATAAAATCCATAAAGGAGTAGTTGATGCTGCATATGAGATAATAGAAAAGAAAAAGGCAACATATTATGGAATAGGAATGGCATTAAATAGAATAGTAAGAGCAATACTAGATGGCGAGAACTCAATACTTACAGTATCTGCATACTTAGAAAATGGAATGTATGGTCAGAATGACATATACATTGGAGTACCTGCAATTATAAACTCAAAAGGGGTTAGGGAATTATTGAAATTAGACTTAGATGAAAAAGAACAGGCAAAGTTAAATAACAGTTGTAATATAATTAAGCAAATGAGAATTGACTCAATAGATAAGATTATAAATGAATGAAACAAAGGGGACGGAGCATTTGTTTCAAATTTGAAACAAGAGGGACACACCTTTTTGTCCAAGGACTTGGATGTTTGGGATAGTCCTTAATAGAATAATAGAAGTGTGAACAGTGTTCGAAAGATGTAAGTAGCACATAGTGCTGACTAAAGCCGAGTAAGGAGGAAACGGATGACTAGAACAAAGCTAAAAGATAGAATATTACCAACATATACAAAGGGAGAGGAAATATTTAATATGACTTCTCATATAGTTGGAGCAGTTCTTGGCATTGTAGCAATTGTACTATGCGTAGTTATGGCTGCAGTACATGGAAATGGCTATGGGGTTGTGAGTGGAGCAATCTATGGAACGACAATGCTTATTTTATATACAATGTCAAGTATATATCATGGACTAAGCCCAAGGTGTACAGGTAAAAAAGTAATGCAAGTATTAGACCATTGCACAATATTCTTGCTAATAGCAGGTTCATACACACCTTTTGCATTATGTACCTTTAGAGAATATGATACAGCGACTGGGTGGACAATATTTGGTGTAATTTGGGCAATGGCAATACTTGGAATTGTACTAAACTCAATAGATTTGAAAAAATTTAAAAAATTTTCAATGATATGTTATCTAGGAATGGGTTGGGCTATTATATTCAAAGTAAATCTATTACCAATCTTGCTTCCAACAGCAGGATTAGTGCTTTTAGTAGCTGGAGGGCTAGCATATACAATAGGAGCAATATTATATGGAGTAGGCAAAAAACATAAATGGATGCACTCAATATTTCATCTATTTATTTTGCTAGGAAGTCTACTTCAATTTTTCTGTATACTACTTTATGTAATGTGATTTACAAAAGGGGACGGGCTTGAATTGTAAATTTGCAATTTAAGGTTAGTCCCCATCGTTCGAGTTTCGAAAATTTTGCAAAAAACTGTACTATTTTCGAAAAATGGTGTATAATATAACGTGTTTAACCAACAGGCTTATATTCTTAATTAAGAGTGTACTGTGAAAATTTAATTAAAAGGGAAGTTGCCCTAAGAGGAAGGAATAAACATGAAAGACTCAAAAGATTATAAAAATTTTAACAGAAAGGAAAATTTAAAATTTGCATCAAAAGTAGTACATGGTGCACAAGGGGTAGATCCAGAAACTGGTTCATTAAGCTACCCAATTTATCAAACAGCTACTTATAAGCATAAATCTATTGATACAATAGAACATTATAATTATAGTAGATGTATTAACCCAACAAGGGAAGAACTTGAAAAAACAATGTGTATATTGGAGGAAGGAACAAGAGCTTTTGCTGTTAATTCAGGAATGGCTGCTATTACATTAGTATTTTCTTTACTTAAACCTGGTGACCATCTAATTATGTCAGATGATATCTATGGTGGTACTTTTAGAGAAGTAAATGAAGTTCTAAGCGTAAATGGTATTGAGCATGATAGTTTAGATTTATCTAATTTGGACCAATTAAAAAGGACTATCAAGAAAAATACTAAGATGATATTTGTTGAAACACCAACAAATCCTATGATGAAAGTTGCTGATATTGAAGCAATTGCTAAAATTGGACATGAGATAGGTGCTTTGGTAGTAGTAGATAATACATTTTTAACACCATATTTCCAAAAGCCACTTACACTAGGTGCTGATATTGTAGTTCACAGTGGAACAAAATATTTAGCAGGTCATAATGATGTATTAGCTGGTATAGTTGTTGTTAAAGACAGTAAGATTGGAGAAAAGTTAGAAATACAGATGTATATCTATGGTGCAGGATTAGGTCCAATGGATTCTTGGATAATGTTAAGAGGTGTAAAAACATTAGCTTTAAGAATGGACAGGCATGCAGAAAATGCTATGAAAGTAGCAAAATGGCTAAGAAATCAGCCAAAAGTTGAAAAGGTATATTATGTAGGTTTCGAAGACCACAAAGATTATGAAGTTACTAAAAAACAAACTACTGGATTTGGTGGAATGATTTCATTTAGAGTTGACAGCACAAAAACTGTTAATGATATACTATCAAGATTAAAAATGATAATATTTGCAGAAAGCTTAGGAGGAGTAGAAAGCTTAATTACTCACCCTGTAAGTAGAACTCACACAGAAATACTAGAAGAAGTAAGAGAAGCTTTAGGAATTACAGATACTTTACTACGTTTATCTGTTGGTATAGAGGATGCAGATGATATTATTGCAGATTTAGACCAAGCAATGAATGGTGAGAAAGGAGAATAGTATCTTATGACAAGATTTACAAAAATGCAAGCATATGGTAATGACTACGTGTATATTGATGCAATCAATCAAGAGATTGACAATGTTAATGAACTAGCAAAATACGTGAGTAACAGACATTTTGGTATAGGCTCAGATGGAATGGTATTAATCTGTAAATCAGATGTAGCAGATTTTAGAATGAGGATGTTTAATCCTGATGGAACAGAAGGAGAAATGTGTGGAAATGCACTTCGTAGTTTAAGTAAGTACGTATATGACCACAAAATGACAGATAAAGAAGAATTAACAATTGAAACACTTGGAGGAATCCAACATGTTAAATTAACTGTAGAGAATGGAAAGGCAGTAAACATTGAAGCAAATATAGGTAAACCAGTATTAGATACAAGAAAAATACCTGTAAACACAACATTACCAGAGTTCATTGAGCAAGAAGTTACGATACTTGATAAAATATTCAAAATTACAGCTGTATCATGGGGAAATCCTCATTGTGTAATGTTTATAGATGATGTAGATAATTTTGATGTAGAAAAGTATGGTAAAGCTATAGAATACAAAACAGATTTATTCCCAAACAAAACAAATGTAACTTTTGCAGAGGTTATAGATAGAAATAATATAAAAATGAGAGAATGGGAAAGAGGAACAGGAGAAACAATAGGATGTGGTACAGGATGTTGTACTGCAACTGTTGCAGCAGTATTAACTGGAAGATGTGATAGACAAGTAAAAGTACATCAAATTGGTGGAATACTAGAAACAAACTGGGATGAAGAAACAGGAACAATGTTTATGAAAGGCCCATCTCATACAGTATTTGAGTCAGAAATAGATGTGGACAATATAATAAATAAAAAAGCAAACAGAGTTAAGAAATTAACAAAATTACTAGAAAATGTGGATTATGAGCTTGTAAAAGGAAGCTTAGATGTAGATATTGCAGATGTAAAAGATGACTCAAGAAAAGTCCAAGAAAATGATTTATATATTGCAAAAGTAGGAACTACATCAAATTCTCATAAATTTATACCAAATGCCATAAAAAATGGTGCTAAAGCAGTTGTAGTAGAACAAGATGTAGATATAAAAGAAGACGTTACAGTAATAAAAGTAAAATCTTCAAGAGAAGCTATGGCATATATTTCAGCATCATATTTTGACCACCCAGCTGAAAAACTAATAACAATAGGTGTTACAGGAACAGCAGGAAAAACTTCTACAACAACGATATTAAAGAAAATGTTAGAAGAAGCAGGAAACAAGGTTGGATTAATAGGAACTATAGGAGCATTTATTGACCAAGAGAAAATAGAACTTCATAACACAACACCAGATAACTATGATGTTCAAAAATTATTCTCAAAAATGGTTGATGTAGGTTGCAAATATGCAATAATGGAAGTATCTTCACAAGGATTAAAAATGCATAGAGTTGATGGATTTACATTTGACTATGGCGTATTTACAAATATTTCTAACGAACATATAGGACCTAATGAGCATGAAAACTTTGAAGAATATATGTATTGCAAGAGTTTGTTATTCCAAAAATGTAAAAAAGGAATAATAAATGTAGATGATAAGAATTGGGAGAATGTAACTAAAAACCATACTTGTGAAATTGTAAAATTCGGTGTAAATTCTGAAGATGCTGATATGAAAGCAAACAATATAGAATTCATTATGACAAATGATTTCTTAGGAATGGGCTTTGATGTAACAGGAAAAATAAATGATAGATTTGAAGTTGCAATTCCAGGTAGATTTTCTGTATACAATTCTTTATGTGCAATAACAATTGCAAATGAATTAGGTATAAGCATAGAGCCTATGAAAAAAGCCTTGAAAAGAGTTCATGTAAAAGGAAGAATGGAGTTAGTTAGCTCAAATGATAAGTATAAACTTATAGTTGACTATGCTCATAACGAAGATGAAATGACAAATTTAATGGAAACAATCATGGAATATCATCCAAAGAGAATAGTTTGTATCTTTGGTGGAGGAGGCAATAGAGCTAAGTCTAGAAGATATGACATGGGAGAAATATCAGGAAAATATGCAGGCCTTACAATTCTTACAGAGGACAACCCTCGTTTTGAAGACTTGGAGTCAATAAATAATGATATAATCATTGGATTAAATAGAAGTAATGGTAAGTATATAACTATAGATGACAGACAAGAAGCTATAGAATATGCTATGAAGAATGCACAAGAAGGAGACATGATACTTCTAATAGGAAAAGGACATGAACAATATCAAGAAATCAAAGGAGTGCAATACTACTGGGACGAGAGAGAAGCTGTTAAGAAGGCAGAAGAAAAATTGAAGAATGAATAGGACAATTGGGGACGCACCCCAATTGGCACCAAAAAGACCACTTTCGGGTGGTCTTCTTGCTTGGAAAATTTGCACAACATACTAGACTTTTTTCTATATTTGTTTTAAAATAATGAGTGAAAAATTAAAATAAAAAGTAAGGAATGGTGAAAAAATGAATATTTGGCATGATATAAGTAAAGAGAGAATAAGTAAAACAGATTTTATAGGAGTTGTTGAAATACCAAAGGGTGGAACAAATAAGTATGAATTAGATAAGGAAACAGGAATGTTAAAATTGGACAGAGTGCTTTATACTGCTACACATTATCCTACAAATTATGGCTTTATTCCACGTACATATGCAGAGGACAATGACCCATTAGATGTTCTTATTCTATGTAATGAACGTATACAACCACTTACATTAGTTGAGTGCTATCCAGTAGGTGTTTTAATAATGAATGATAGTGGCGAAGAAGATGAAAAGATAATTGCAATATCTAAAAGAGACCCATATTTAAATGTATATAATGATATATCTGCTCTTCCGAACCATATTTCTGATGAAATAAAACATTTCTTTGAAGTATATAAACAATTGGAAGGAAAGACAACAACAGTAGATAGAATGCTAGGAAGGGAAGAAGCAGAAAAAATAATTGAAAAGTGCATGGCTAAGTATGACGAAGTGTTTGGCAAAAAAGAATAATAAATTGAAATCTTAACAGGGCTAAATTATGCAATTTAAAATATAGAACTATAATAAAAAGATATAAAAATATGTATAAGAAGTGTCCCAAAGTGTAAAGAAAAATTGACAAAAAGGAGTGTCCCTTTTGTCAAAGCTCAAGGAGGTGACTAAATTTGATAGAAAAGATAATTTTTAATTTACTTGCTTTTGCTATTTTTATTATTGTTTTTGGGAAGTTTATTAAGAAGAATGATACCAGTTATGTGTATATACTTGGATTAGAATTTATAGGTATTGTAATTAATTTTATTGAGCTTATTTTTAATGTACATTTAAATTTGTTTTTTAGAATTATAATCTACATACTATCTATAATTATACCAGGAATTGTGCTTTTGATAGAATACAAAAAGAAGATTGATTTTCCAGAAATTTTTAATATAATGCTTGCTAAAATTGCATTACACAAAGGTAATACAGATCAAGCAAAAGAATATTTATTTAAGTTAATAAATAAATATCCAGAAAGCTATAGCGGGCATAAAACTTTAGCAGAGGTATATGAAAAAGAGAATAAGTATTCGTTGGCTGTAGATGAATATATAAGAGCAAATGATATAAATAATAAAGATATTAAATTAAATTATAAAATTGCAGATTTGCTTAATAAAGATGAAAGGCTAGGAGATGCGATTACTATGTTACAGGATATTTTAAAGAAAAATCCTGAGTATTATAAAGCAACTGAACTATTAGGTGATATATTATGTGCTAATGAGAGGTATAAAGAGGCAATAAATGTGTATATGAATGCTCTGCGATACAATCCTGGAAATTATGATTTATATTATAATTTAGGAATGGCATATACTATGGTAAATGATTTTCAAAGGGCAAAAGAGTTTTATCAAAAAGCAGCAGAAATTAATTCTCTTTTATATAATGCGAAGTTAAGCATAGGTCAAATTGCACTAATTGCAGGTGATTTAGATGAGGCAGAAAAATATTTTAAAGAAAGTATTAAAGGAGAAGACGTAGAGGCAGGCTCATACTATTATCTGGCGCAAGTTGCGATTTTAAAGGGGGATAAGGAAAAGGCAATAAATTATATGAATATTGCAATTGAGTTAGATCCAAAAATATATAATAAAGTGCAAAAAGAAGTAGTGTTTGCTCCTATAAGAAATGAAATAAGAAAACCAAATAGAGAAGTGCAAGAAGAGAAGAAAAGGACTAAATTGCTATTAAAAGAACGCAAGGCTTTAAATCATTTATCTAAAACATGCTCACTAATAAGTGGAATGAATAATGATGATATTATAATGATGAAAAATGTAAAAGAAAAAGAAAAAGAAGTACAAGAAAAGCAGAGAGAAAATTAGCAGTTAAAAAGTATGAGCTGATTTAAAATTATGTTGCATTAAGAAAGGTAATTGATTTTAAATATAAAATAATGTACAAGACATCCTCATATATTTATATAAATAATGTATGAGGATGTGATTTTTTTGAATATTGGTATAATTGGTGGAGATTTAAGAATAATAAGACTAGCTGAGATGTATGCAAAAGAGAATGACAAGGTATATACTTATGGATTAGAGAAGTATTTTGAACTGGAAAATCAAGAGAAAAATCAAAAGTTAGATAGTGAAAAAGTACAAGTAAATGAGAATAAACAAAAGAAAACGGAGCCACAAAATAAAATGTTAGAAAAAAAGAGCGGTATTGAAAGCAAAATGATAGATAGAGATCAAAAAGATAAAGAATATAATAAACAATATGATAAAGTAAAGGAAACAATAAAAAATGTAATACGTAGCGATAGCATAAAAGAAGTTATTACTAATGCTGAAATTATAATAAGCAGCATGCCATTTTCTAAAGATGGAGTATATATAAATGCACCTTTTTCAAAAGAAAAAATAAAAATTGAAGATTTAGAAAAAGATTTAGTTCATGCAATAAATAATAAACGTAAAATGGAAAATGAAAAGAATACAAGTATTAAAACTTTAAGATTTATAGCTGGAGGAATTCCAAAAGAGTTTTTAAAAGAATATGATATTACAAAAAATGAAAAAGAATGTATTTATTTAAAAGGTGATGACAATCAGCCATATGAAAAATTTAAGACTGCGGATATTAGAATGATTGACTTGTTAGAAAGTGAGAGATTAACTATACTAAATGCTATAGCAACTGTAGAAGGAACTATAAAAATTGCAATACAAGAACGAGAAGAAACAATTTTTGAAAGCAATGTATTAGTATGCGGATTTGGAAGAATTGGAAAGATAATGTGCGATAGATTTAGGGCTTTAGGAGCAAATGTTTATTGTACAGCAAGAAAAGAAAGAGATTTAACATGGATACGAGAGAAAAGGTACACTCCTCTTACATATGATAAAGTAGCAGAAAATGGAGAAAAATTTGACTTAGTTATAAATACAGTACCAACATTAGTGTTAAAAGAGAAAGAATTGAATTCATTCAAACAAGATGTACTAATAATAGATGTGGCGTCAAATCCTGGCGGAATAGACAAAGATTATGCTATGCAAAAAAATATAAAGGTAATCACAGCACTTGGAATACCGGGAAAAGAAATGCCAAAAGCAGCTGCAAGATTTATTAAAGAGATTATATAAAAATTTCAAAAAACCTATTGAATAAATTTGCAAATTAGTTATATAATGTATTGCATGAAAAATAATAAAAATGAAAGGATGAAATTACATGACAACTTTACAAGCATTAATTTTAGGAATAGTACAAGGATTAACAGAATTATTACCAATATCAAGTTCAGGACATTTGGATATTCTACCATGGTTATTTAACTGGACAGCTAACCCAGAGTTTAATGCTGCATTCGAGGGATTTGATGTAGCGTTACATTTTGGTACATTTCTAGCAATAGCAATATTTTTCTTTAAAGATTGGATTAAATTAATAGTAGGAGGATTTAATCAAGTTGTAAAGAAGAAAAAAACTACAGAGGGAAGAATGTTCTGGTATTTAGTTATAGCTACAATACCTGGAGGAATAATAGGATTATTATTAGATACATTTGTTGGAGATGCATTAAAGAAACCGGTTATTATAGCAATAGCATTGATTGTAATGGGTATAATTTTATACATAGTAGACAAGAAAGGTAAAACAAAAACAGATTATGAACATATGTCATTTAAACAAACATTTTTAATTGGTCTATCTCAATGTTTAGCATTTATACCAGGTGTATCACGTTCAGGAATTACAATGACAACAGGAAGAGCATTGGGAGTTGATAGAGAGTCTGTTGCAAAATATTCTTTTATGCTTTCTGGACCAATTGTATTTGCAGCAACAATATTCAAAATAAAAGATTTTGTTTTTAGTGTACCTTTCTTTGTAGGAATACTTGCTAGCTTTATAGTAGGAATTATTGTAATAAAATGGCTTTTAAACTATTTACAAAAAGGAAGCTTCAAAGGATTCGCAATTTACAGAGTGATTTTTGGAATTATTATTTTAATTTTTGCGTTTGCTAGAGGCTAAGAATATTTTAAAAAAATTTATGGTTAATATATAATAGTGTGTGCTATTTAATGGTATAGATGATTTAGAAGTCCGCGCAGGGAGTTTCTAATTAAAATAGTTGAACGGAGCAGGGAGCTCCGTCGGGACGGAGTGAAACTATTTTAATTAGAACTACCGTTGCAGGACTATCTATATTTAATTACCATTAAATAGCACATACTGTAATAAATTAAACATAATTGCAACAATATACAAAAAATGGAAATATTACAAAAATGTTACAATTATATTACATTTATATTAAATTTTTAAAATCTTATTGACTTTTGAAAAAAAAAAGATAAAATATAAGCAAAGACAAATTTATATTGTAGAATAATATCAAAAAGGAAAAAAATTCAAGTATTATTTCTTGCAATTTGTAAACTATAATAATGGTATAATAAAAAACGAAGGAGAATAACATGTCAAGCTGTTTAGGATTATATATAGAAAGCAATGTAATTAAATATGCTAAAGTGACTAAAGATCGTGAAACTCTAAAAGTAGAATCTTTTGGTATGAAGTTTTATGAAAAAATAGGAGAAGCACTTAATCAAATCGTTTCAGAAACATTTAGCTATAATATACCAATTAGTGTAAATTTGTCTGAAGAGATGTACAACTATTTTTATATGTTTAGTCTTTTGAATAAAAATGATTTAAAGAAAGCAATTGATACTGAATTTGAATCATACTGCTATGATAAGAAAGTTAACAAAAATGCATATGAAACAAGATATGCTTTATCAAATGATATTGATGACAGAGATAAAATTAAAGTTATACATGTTTCAACTAATAAAGCAACTATCACAAAGATGTTACAAACATTAAATGAGTATAAAGTGTCTACAATAACTCCGACAGGAACTGTTATTGCAAATATTGCTTCAATAAAGCAAAAAGAAAATATTATAATAGTTAATATGGAAGAAACTACTACAATAACTTCTATTGTTAATCAAAAGATTTACAATGTGGACAAGTTGGAAGAAGGAGCAGGAGAAGTATTAAGCAAAATAGTAACAAAAGAAAATTCTTATTCAAAAGCATATGAAATATGTAAAAATTCTACTATATATACAATGGAAGGCAAGGAATTACAAGATGAAGAAAATGAATATTTAGACTATATTATGCCAACATTATATAAGATAGTAACAAGGTTACAAGATTATGTTACAAATTCAACAATAAAATTTGATAAAATTTATTTGACAGGAACATTATCAGTTATAAACAATATTGATTTATATTTTCAAGAATTTTTTACAACAGAAAAGTGTGAAGTGTTAAAACCATACTTTGTTACAGAAAATATAAAAATAAACATTAAAGATTATATAGAAGTTAATTCTGCAATAGCAATTGGAATGCAAGGCTTGGGATATGGCATAAAGAGTATGAACTTTAAGAAACCAAGTTTTACAGATCAATTACCAGATTGGTTAAAATTAGATGTGAGTTTAGGCAAGAAGGATAGCAAAGCTAAATCGGGCAAAAAATTAAATTTGAGTCTATCTGGAAAATTTGACATGACAGAAAGATGGCTTACAAGGGTAGCGGCAGGAGTATTTATGCTTACAATATTATATTCCGGGCTTGCAATATTCTTAAATAGTAGCATAAATGATAAAATCGCTGAGACAGAAGAATTGAATAAGTTTACAGATGCGCAAATAGCATTAGCAGACAATGATATCAATCGTATAAGAGCAAAAGCTAATGAATATGACCAATTAACTAATAATTTGAAAGATATTGAAGACCAAATACAAGCAGATATGAAAGCAAAAGGAGCTATACCTAATTTACTAATGAGCCTAGCTTCTGCAATTCCTAATGATGTACAAATTACAGAGATTAATACTACTGCAGGAGTTGATGAAAATGGAGATTCAGTTCAAAAAATTACATTAAAAGCTCAATCAAAATATTATGATGAACTTGGATATTTCAAAGCAAAAATACAAGAAGACAATATCTTAAATGATGTGACATCAACACAAGGACAAAAAGATGGAGACTTTGTAAAAGTGGTTATAGAGGGGGTATTGCCATGAGAAAAATTTTGATAGCAGTATTACTTATATTATTAATTGTTCTGGCATACTTTACTATATTTCAAGGAATATCTCTAGGAACATTTAGAATATTAAGTGCAAAGGAAATAATAGAATTAAACAATAATTTGGATAACCAAATTGATGAAGCAAATAGAAAAATAAAAGTAGATTTACAAGAAAGACAAAATGGAGTAGAACAAGCAGTTGAAACTTTGGCAACAAGTAAGGATACCTATTACAGAGAGGCTAACACTAGCACAGAAGCAGAAATTAAAAAAGCCACTACAGAAGAAATTTATGACATTGAATATTTGTGGCTAAGAGTTGGAGGACATGCTAGAAGCGAAGGCGTTAATATTAATATGGTTGTTAACCAAGTAGATACATCAGTTGCAGCAGATGCACAATTAAGCAATTTATCATTTACTGTTATAGGACAGTATTTTGGAATTATGAATTTTGTTTCAGCATTAGAGGATGATAGTGAATTATCATTTAGAATAGAAAATTTCAATATGCTTCCTGAAAGTGGAAACAACCTAGTAGCAACATTTAATGTAAATGGAATTAGTATAACACATGAAGAAGTTTCAACAGATACAAATACAACAACACAAACAACTGACACAAACACAACAACAGATACAAGTACAAATACAGATATGCCTATGGTAGACAGTTTGACAAATGCAGTTGTTCAATAATAAATGGAGGTAAGTATGGTAAAATCAGTATTTAAGGAAATTGTTATAATATTACTATTAAGTATTGCAATACTATTAATACTTATGGTATTATTCTATGACTACATTCCAATGAGCAAAGTTATACCTGATAGAGCAGAATATGTTACACCAAATGAAGTGCAAGAAGAGCTCGCAGAAGAAATAACTGAAAATAATACAGTGCCAATAACTTATTCAATAACAGACGCTGATTTAAATATTTATAAACAATCAGGAACTACTGTTGAAGGAAAGTCAAATCCATTTGCATTAGAGGAAACAACAACTACAACAGAGAATAATCAAAATGGAGGAACAACAAATAATAATTCAGGTACTAATACAAATGAAAATAATGAAAATACAAATGTAGACAGAAATTCAACAGGAACATTTTTCAATGAAGAAGGAATTAAATAAGCAATTATTTAGTTCATTAAAAACTTAGGTTATATTTATTATTATAATAGATATATACAAAAAATATTTAAAAGGAGGAATTTTTTATGTTAAAGAATGAAAGAGGTATTACTTTAGTAGCTTTAGTTATTACAATTATCGTATTAATAATCTTAGCTACAGTAGCAATCTCATTTGCATTTGGAAATAATGGTCTTATAAACACAGCAGAAGATGCTAGAGATTATTATGCAAATGATACAAAATATACTGAAGATTCTATATCAAACGTAACAGTTTATACAGATGCTTTAATAGCAAATGCAACAGTTACACAATAATATAGAAAATTTGAAAAAGTTTTAAACGGTTTAAAATTTCTTTAAACTAAATAATTAGAAAAGAGGTTATACTATTGATATTATACTTTGAGTATAACCTCTATTTTAAAATAAGGAGCAAACAACGTGGATTATATATTATATATATTAATATTTTGTATAGGCACATTATTTGGAAGTTTTTTTACATTAGCAGTATATAGAATTCCAATTAGACAAGATATAACACATACGCGTTCTTATTGTCCAAAATGCAATCACAAATTAGGTTTTTGGGATATGATACCTATTCTAAGTTATGTGTTCTTAGGAGGAAAATGTAGATACTGCAAAGAAAAAATAAGACCAAGATATTTATTACTAGAACTTTTATCTGGAATTGTATTTGTCTTATTTGCAGCCTCAATTAAGCTAAGCTTGTTTGAGTTTAATCAATCAATATTAATATATTTTGTAGTAGGATTGTTATATATAGCAGCTTTATTTATTATAGCTGGAATAGATAAAGAAAGAATAAGGATTGAAAAGCCAGTATTATTGTTTGGCTTTATTTGTGTTTCCTTATATATGATGTATCTATATGTAGTAGAAAAAGATACTAATATGTATAGATATGTTATATATTTGATATTATCTTGCTTATTAATTTTGTTTAGTATAGTGTATCTACGAAAAAAAGGTAAGGATAGCTATGCAATTGATGTATTAGTTTTATCAATGCTTATGGTTTTATATACATATGAAGTGGTATATATCTATACTGTTATAACGACATTGATAGCAGTAGTTATTCAATTACTTATACATAAAATTGTAAACAGAAAGAGTAGTACAGTAAAAACAGAAGAAATCAAAAATATAAAAGTTCCAATTGGATTTTACATGTGTACAGCAAATATTGTTATATTGATAGCAACAAACTTTTGGGTATTTTAAATTAAAATTATTAAACAAAAAGAGAGGAAACAATGGTAAAGAAAACAAAATTTAAGAATATAATTAAATCAAATAAAGGCTTTACAATGCAAGATTTGATTATTGCTACATTAATCATAACCATATTTGTAGGCCTAATTGGTACACTTATGTATTCAGTTTATAATGTTAATATAAGAACAGACTTGACTTCACAAATGGCAACATATGCGGTACAGATATTAGAAGATATAGACAAAATTTCCTATGATGAGGTAACTTCAGAATTAGCAGATACGTATAAGAGTAAATTTTCTATTCCAGCAGGATTTGATGTTAATATAGAAGTTTCACATTATGGAGAAGGAATAAATAATGTTCAAGATGTGATAAAAATAGTAAATTTGACTATTTCATATGAACTGACTGGAGATGTACAACAATATAGTGTACAAAGACTAAAAATCAAAGAAATTTAAATGCTAAATAATATAGGAGGAAGCTATGTTGAAGAGTCAAAAAGGTATAACATTAACATCTTTAGTAATATATATGATAATTTTCGGCTTGATAATTGGCGTTATGACTACAATTAGTACCTTCTTCTATACAGGTATTGGAGAAGTAGTAGATACACCAAAATATCTTGCGGAGTTTAATAAGTTTTCAATGTTTTTTGTTGCAGACATAAAAAACTACAACAGTGCAACAGTAACTGAAAATACAATACAGTTTGAAGATGGTCCAACTTATAAATATGATGGTGCATATATATATAGAAATAATGTACCAATATGCAAATATATTATGAATTGTACCTTTACTGCAAAAACATATAATGTAAATACTACTACGAAAAATCTAATAAATGTTGACATGCAAGTTGGGAAGAATGAAAATAAGTCAATAACAAAAAATGTTGATTTTACATTAAGATATTGGTAATAAATTTTAAAAAATTGTAAACAATATATTTTAGATAACAAATGAAAGGAGAGATACTATGGCAATAGACACAAAAAAAAGACAACCACTAGGAATTGAACTTGTAAAGAGAGGGATTGTTACAGAAGAAGATATTGAAAGAGCTTTGGATTATCAAAAAGCTGAACCTAAAAAGAAAATAGGAGATATATTAAATATATTAAGAGCGTGTGATCCGTACATCTTAATAAATGCAATGGGAGAAATATTAGAAGAAAAAGCAATTTATTTGAGAGAATCAGATATAAAAATCAATGTTCCAGATTATATTTCTTTAGATATTGCAAGACAATATAAAGCAATTCCTTTTGAAGAAGTAAATGGAAGAATAAAAGTATGTTTTGCAGATACTTCTAATAGAAGAGCTGTTGAGACAGTTAGGTTGTTACTTTTAAATAAAGGTCTTATAATGGACAAATATATTACATTTGAGACAAATATTGATTTGATTTTAAATTCTTTTACTGGAAGTTCAGAAAGTATTGACTTGAGTGCAGATGTTTCTGGATTTATAGATAGTGTTATAAAAACAGCCATGGAGAAAAGAGCAAGTGATATTCACATTGAGCCAATGCAAGATGGATTAAGAGTTAGGTATAGAATAGATGGACAATTAATAAATGCAGCAAATATTGGAAAAGAAAAACAAGCACAAATAATAGGTAGACTAAAAGCTATTTCAAATATGCATCAAGAAAAGCAAGAAGCACAAGATGGTAGAATAATAATGTATCCAGAATATAATATACGTGTATCTTCGCAAAAAAACATATATGGCGAAAAATTTGTTTTAAGATTATTAAAGAAAAATGAAGATGTAAGGTCTATATTTGATTTAGGATTTAAAAAAGATGAAGGCTTAATCAAAAGTGCTTTTAACAAGAAAAATAGTATAGCTGTTATAGCAGCTCCTACTGGAGAAGGAAAAACAACAACATTATATAGTATAATAGATTATTTGAACAAAGAACAAATAAATATTACAACAATTGAGGATCCAGTAGAGATTAGAATAAATGGATTAAACCAAATAGAAGTAGACCCAAAAACTACATTTGCAAATTCTTTGAGAACTGTATTAAGACAAGATCCTGATATTATACTTTTAGGAGAAATAAGAGATTCAGAAACTGCAGAAATTGCAATGCAAGCTGGACAAACAGGACATTATGTGTTATCAACAATACACACTATAGATGCTGTGGAAGTAATAACAAGGCTTAGAAAAATGGGTGTTTCTAATTATGATATCTCAAGTACTTTAGCAACATCTGTATCACAAAGATTAATAAGAAGATTGTGCAAAAATTGTGCAAAAGAAAGAGATTATACAGAAGAAGAAAAAGAAATAATAAAGAAAATAGGGAAAAAATACAATGTAGAATTTGATCTTTCAGGAAAAACTTATGATGCTGTAGGTTGCAAAAAGTGCAATAATACTGGCTATTATGATAGAATAGGTATATTTGAAGTTCTCTTAATAGATGATGAAATGAGAGCACTAATTGCAGAAAATGGTTCTGTAATGGATATTAGAAATGTAGCTTTAAAGAATGGTTATGTTCCACTAATCGTAGATGGAATAAATAGAGTTATTGATGGAACTACAAACCTACAAGAAATAAATAATAAATTAGCTTTATATTAGTAGAATGGAGGTTAACAAATGATAGATATTGATAAAGTTTTAGATACAGCCAAAAAGAAAGACGCATCAGACGTTCACTTAATATGTGGAATTAAGCCAATGCTTAGAATTAGAAGAGATTTAATAGAATATGAGTGTCCAGAACCTTTAAATGAAGATGATATGTATGAAATTTATGATTACTTTGTAAGAGGAAATGTAGATAAAGATAGAGTATTCAAAGAAACGAAAAAGTTGGATACATCATTTGAATTTGAAGATATACGTTTAAGAGTAAATATTTCTCTTGCAAATGAAGTACCAATATTTACAATGAGACTTATTAAAAACGAATTGCCTAAATACGAAGAACTAGGTGTACCAGATATAGTGAGAAGAATGACATATCAGCCACAAGGATTGATGCTTGTTACAGGTAAAACAAACTCTGGTAAAACTACAACTTTAAATGCTTTAATAAATGAAATAAATGAAAATCAAAATAAGAAAATATTAACATTGGAAAACCCTGTTGAGTATAAACATAAAAGTAAAAAATCTGTAATAGTACAAAAAGAAATTGGTGCTGGTAGAGACTGTTTGAACTTTAGTGATGGTGTTAAGAACTCATTAAGAGAGGACTGTGATATATTAGTTATAGGTGAGATTAGAGATAGAGAAACAATGGAAGCTGCTATTGAAACAGCAGAATCAGGACATTTAGTTATTGGTACACTTCACACAAAATCATGTGCTGAGACAATAGACAGAATGATAAACTTCTATGAAATAAGAGATCAACAACAAATAAAATACTTAATTTCATCTTTACTAAAACTAGTTATATCACAAAGATTATTACCTTCTAAAAAGGGAGATTTAGTACTTGTACCAGAAGTAATGGTAGTTGATAATATAGTATCAGGTATAATTAGAAAAGAAAAAATAAGTGTTTCAGAAATAGAAGATGCTATACAAAGTAATCTTGAAAAAGGAAGCATCGGATTAATAAATTCAATAGCAGAATTATTTGTAAATGATGTAATCACATTAGAGCAAGCAAAAGCACAAATAGAAGAGAAAAATATTGAAACATTAAATAGAACAATAATGCAATTAAAAATAAAGAGGGAAAAGGAAAATAAATTAAATCAATAAAATGATTTAGAAAGGAGAAAAAATGCCAGAATATGTTTATAGAGCAGTAACCTCAAAAGGTCAAATTGTTCGAAATAAAGTAGAAGATGTAAACAGAAACACTTTGATAAAAAAGTTAAAAAGTAATGACCTTCTTCCAATAAGTGTAGTGCAGGTCGGTTATCAGAGTAAAAAGGCGAAGACAAATAGAAGAAACATGATGGATATTGATGACATTATGAAACAAGCAGATTCTGCAAATATTATGCAAGGACGAGCTATGGCAAAACCAAGCATAAAAGAAAGAGTAAATTTGGCACTCTCTAGAGAAGAAAAAATTACTAATCGTGATATTATCATATTTACACAAAACTTTTATTTGTTAAAAAAAGCTAACTTCAATAATATACATGCATTGAATACAATAATAGAAAGTACAGAAAACTTATCTTTAAGAGGAGTTTTACAAGATGTTCTAGCAGGTGTTGAAGCTGGAGAATATATGTATACAACTATGGAATATTACTCAAACATATTTCCATATATATATATAAATATGATTAAGGTTGGAGAATTATCTGGACAGCTTACTAGGTCGCTTGAACAAGCAGTAAAATATATGGAAAGTACAGATGATATCAACTCTAGATTAAGAAAAATCATAATACCAAATGTTTTACAATTACTTGCAATTATAGGAATTTTGATTTTTGGTGTTGCATATATAATTCCATTAATACAAGAAGCATTTGAAGCATCAGGAACAACTCAACAATTGCCACAAATAACATTGTGGTTTGTAGACTTTTGTAATGGATTACTGAGTGTTTGGTATATTCCAGTAATACTTATTGCAGGCATAGTTGGAGCAGTTATAGCATATATCCATACTCCAAAAGGAAAATATAACTTTGACTATTTTAAATACAAAATGCCTATATTTGGAAAACTAATTTATGCTATAGACTTCTCAAGATTTATGAAGGCAATGCTACTAAACCTAGAAAATGGAATGAGAATACAAGATTCTCTGGAAGTAAGTAAATCTGTAGTAAAAAACTATGTTTTGCTTTCAATAATTGAAACTGCAATTAACAATATATTAATTGGTGCATCATGGATTGAGCCTTTTGAAAATTCAGGATTGTCATCTTCTATGCAAACAGAAATGCTAAAAATAGGTATGCAGACTGACTTACCTGAAATGATGAGAAAATTAGTAGAATATATGGATATTGATATTAACAATTTGATGAACAAAATTATGGCTGTTTTACCACAAGTTGTATACTCAATTGTTGGTGTATTCTTAATATTCTTAGTAATAGTTATAATTGTTCCATGTATTCAATTATATATGGGTACTTGGCTATTCGATTCAGTCGATTTACCAATATAGAAAGAAAAATGTCGTTTTGGGGACAGACCTTAAAACGACATTTTTGACAAAGGGGACACTCCTTTTTGTCAAAATTATTTGACATTTGGGACACTCTTTTTGTCCAAGAAACTTAATTATTTTGGATGTTTATTAGAAAATATTGTAGACAAAGCAAAGGTAAACTGCCCATGTAACTTAATTATTTCGAAAGGTGTGATAAAGTTTGAAAATTGGAATAGATTTAGGTGGAAGTCATATAGGAATTGGTTTATTAAATAATGATAATAGAATTGTAAATAAAATAGAGAAAGATATAGATAAGATTGGAAGATATGAAAAACAAATTTTAAAATTTATTGATGAGCAAATTGAAATCCTTAAGAAGAATAATAGAATAGATTTGATTGGAATTGCCACTCCTGGAAATATTAAAGGGGATTGTATGGAAAATTTAGTTAATTTGGGAATAAAAAGATTGGATTTTTCTGGATTAATAGAGAAGAATAAGGATATTATATTTCAAATTAATAATGATTCAAAAGCTGCTGGAGTTGCAGAAATGGAATACGGAGCTTTAAGAAAATATAAAGATGCGGTATTCTTATGCTTGGGTACTGGAATTGGTTCTGCGGTGTTTTTAAATGGCAAATTATTGAAAGCTAACAAAAGTATAGGATTTGAACTTGGCCATATGATTATTGATAAAAATGGACTTAAATGTAATTGTGGTAAGAGAGGTTGCTTTGAAACATATTGCTCAATAAAAAGATTTAAAGAGAATATAGCCAATATTTTAAATTTAAAGGAAAGCAGTTCAGAAGAAATAAAGGAAATTTTAGAGAAAATGATGATAACAGATAAAAATGGCAAGGACAGCATTTTAATTAATTTATTAGGTAATGAAACTAGCATAGTTTATGGTAAGCTATGTATAAGTGAACAAGATGTTTTAAGAGTAAGAGAAGTAGTTGAACAATATATTAGTGACTTAATAATTGGCTTATCAAATATTATAGAAATATTCGAGCCAGAAGCAATTTGTTTAGGTGGGAGTTTTGTGTTTTTTAAGAATATTTTCTACAACAAACTTGTAGAAGAAATGAATAAAAGAAAATATGTATTTAATAAAGACAATTTGCCAAAAATAATTTTAGCAGAACTAAAAAACGATGCAGGAATTATAGGAGCAGTGTTATGAGTTGACAAATTCTAAAATGTAGTGTATAATAATTTACAGTTGTTACCAAAATAAGGTAAAGAAGAGATTTATATAGTATTTATAAAAAATAAAAATAATATAATATTGTAAATTATTGAGCGGATTATAAAATATAGAAAAAATATAAAATATAGAGATATGCTTATTGTGCGGGATTATTGTGTAAGCATGTTATATATTTGTGGAAAAAGGGCGGAAAATATTAAAAAAATTGTGATTAAGTGTAGTCTAAAAGTAGTTTATAATATTATAAGCTACTTTTGTTTTTGAGAAAATATATAAATTAATTATTATAATTAATTTTTGTATGAGAATACATTTTTTTGAGTATATTAAGAATAGATAAATTTTCAATATTCAAATATGAGAATAAATTATAATGAGCAACTAATTAATAAGAGTGTTGCGTAGAGAAATATTAAATTTTACAGCAAATTAATTTTTATGATTAAAAACCGTTCTATCTTGCTGGTAGATATATTCTTTGTAATATGAAATTATAATTTCATATTACAAAGAAAGAATATACTTATGATTGCCTTTGAGATTTCCTCCTTTTAGTCGGAAACTCAAATCGGCACGAGCAAATAGCGACATAAAGTCGATTTGCTCATTCTCCAAGTATTCGAATAAAAAATATATCTACCACGTAAAACTACTTAAGCAAGAAAATATGTTAAATATTCTTTAAAAGATTGCAATGCTGTAAAATCTAACAACACAACAGAGTAATAGAAAAGGAGAGATAAGTAAATGAATGAGAACGAAAGTGTTTTAATTAAGAAAAGAAGAATGCCTAGAAGAAACAGCA
>CAMOBD010000020.1 GCA_946578345.1 uncultured Clostridium sp. | reverse complement strand
TATAATCTTGGTTTAGGAGAGCCTCATAGAGTATCTGCTGTAAATGCAATAGGAATTGGAGATGTATTAGATGCAATATATGATGAGCTTCCTCCAAAAGATGAAAATGGAGATGACGATGAGGTTATAAAAGTTGCAATTATAGGAAAGCCAAATGTTGGAAAATCTTCATTAGTTAATAAAATATTAGGAGAAAATAGAGTAATTGTAAGTAATATTGCTGGAACCACAAGAGACGCTATAGATTCAGAGTTCGAGAATGAATTTGGAAAATATGTATTTATAGATACAGCAGGTATAAGAAGAAAAAGCAAAGTGTCTGAAAATTTAGAAAAATACAGTGTTGTGAGAAGTTTGCTAGCAGTAGAAAGAGCTGATGTATGTTTACTTATGATAGATGCAAATGAGGGAGTTACAGAGCAAGATACAAAAATTGCAGGAGAAGCTCATGAAGCTGGAAAAGGTATAATTATAGTAGTTAATAAATGGGATGAATACGAAAAAGAAAATGGAACACTAGAACAATACAAGAAAGATGTGTATAACAAATTATCATATTTATCATATGCACCAATATTATTCATCTCAGCAAAAACTGGACAAAGAGTAAATAAATTATTTGAAATGATAAACAGTGTAGCAAGTCAAAATTCATTAAGAGTGTCTACATCAGTTTTGAATCAAGTATTAAATGAAGCAATAGCAATTGTACAACCACCAACAGACAAAGGAAGACGATTACGCATATTCTACATGACGCAAGCGAGCACAAAACCACCAACATTTGTAGTGTTTGTAAATGATAAGGAATTATTCCATTTTTCATATGAGAGATACTTAGTAAATCAAATAAGAAAAGAATTTGGATTGGTAGGTACACCGGTTAGAATGATTGTTAGGGAAAAAAGTGAGAAAGATGTGTAGTTTGCTCTTGCAATCACAACAATAAAAATGTATAATACAGATGAGAAAACAAATATAAAAAGAAAGGGAGAAAAGTTATGGTAGAATGTGTAGTAATGGCAATAATTGCATACTTGATAGGAAGTATTAATTTTTCAGTTATTCTTAGCAAGAAAATGGCTGGATTTGATGTAAGAGAAAAGGGAAGCGGAAATGCTGGAACAACCAATATGCTTAGGTCTGTTGGAAAAAAGGCAGCTGCAATTACCCTTGCATGTGATATTTTAAAAGGAGTTGTGGCAATACTAATTGCAATGCTTATAGGAAGAATGGTAGAAGGCTCAAATGCTGCATTGCTTGTACAAGTGGCAGGAGTAGCAGTAATACTTGGACATACATTTCCAATCTTCTTCAAATTCAAAGGTGGAAAAGGTGTTGCAACATCACTTGGAGTACTTATAATGTCAAACTGGCAAATCGGGTTAATCTGTTTAGTATTTGCATTAATTTTAATGGCACTTACACAAATGGTTTCAGTAGGTTCAATTGCAGCAGCTATTTTGTATCCAGTACTTACTTTATTCATACCACAAAATTATATAGTACCTGGAAATTACTTAATATACAGCATAATCTTGGCTGTTTTGATAGTATTTAATCATAGAGAGAATGTAAAAAGATTACTAAATGGAACAGAAAATAGAATAAGTTTTAAAGGAACTAAGTAGTTACAATTCTCATTGTTTTAGCAAATATGTATGTTTTAAAAATTTAAAACATACAGTATTTGCCTTTAGATCGATGAGAATTGTAACACAAAACAAATAGAAAAGAGGAACGTAAAATGTTGAAAAACATAGCTATTATAGGTAGTGGCAGCTGGGGAGTTGCCTTATCAATTCATGTTGCAAAAATGGGGCATAAGGTTAAGTTATGGTCATTTATGGAAGACGAAAGAGATTTGATAAATAATGAGCATAAGTGTAAATTCTTACCTAAAGCGGTTATACCAGATAGTGTGATTTGTACAACAGATATAAAAGAAGCTGTAGAAGGCAGTGATATGATACTTCATGTTACACCATCTAAGTTTACAAGAGATACTTTGAAGAAATACAAAGAATATGTAAAAGACCAGCCAATCATATTATGTTCTAAAGGGTTTGAGGCAGAAACTTTATACACACTAAATGAAGTTGTTAAAGAAGAATTGCCTAATGCAAAGATTGGAGTATTTACAGGACCAAGTCATGCAGAAGAAGTGTCACTTGGAATTCCAACAGCTATAGTAATTGCATCTGAATATTTAGATGTGCAATATTTAGTACAAGATACATTTATGAACGAAAATATGAGAATTTATACAAGTTCGGACGTAAAAGGTGCAGAACTTGGAGGAGCTTTAAAAAATATAATTGCATTCTGTGCAGGTATTGTAGCAGAATTAAACATGGGTGATAATACATTTGCTGCATTAATAACAAGAGGATTAACAGAAATTTCTCGCTTAGGTGTAGCAATGGGAGGAAACCATAATACATTTTATGGACTTTCAGGTTTAGGAGATTTAATTGTTACGTGCCTTAGTGAACATAGCAGAAACAGAAGAGCAGGAAGATGTATAGGAAGAGGCTTAAGCATAGAAGAAACAAAAAAAGAAGTTGGAATGACAATCGAGAGTATAGACAATATAGAAGTTGCACATAAACTTGCAGAAAAGTATAAAATCGAAATGCCTATTGTAAATACAGTTTATGATGTACTATATAACGGACTAAAGCCAAAAGATGCAGTTATACAACTTATGACACGTGAGAAGAAATGCGAGTGAAACAAAGGGGACGGAGCGTTTGTTGCAAAAATGAAACAAATGCTCCGTCCCCTTTGTTTCACCAAGGAAATCTTTCGTAAATATACCTTATAATTTTATCAGCATTTTCATCAGTTACATTTATGAAAAGCCCTTCATCTAAACTAATCCACATATTAATTGAATATTTATCATTATTATCAATAAAAGTACCAATAATATCTGTAAGTTCAACAGGATTTTGGTACTTTTTTTCCCATTCTAACAAATTCATATAGTTATTTTTTTCACTAAAAAAATCATTTAAAAATTTATCAATCTCATCTCTTTTTGAACTATACAACCTAACAATTGCCTCCATTTAAATTGTTCTCCTTATATAAAACATTTGCTAAAGTAGTTCCACGTGTCACATATATGTGACAGCAAGATGGAACGGATTTTTTATAAATTAATCTACTATTTATTATGTTTTATAAAAAAATAATCATACTAGAGAATAAAAGGAAATTTTTTGGCAATAATAAATATAAAATAAATGCTGATAGACGTCAAATAGGAAACTTATCTATCACATGGAACTAGAAAGGGATTATATAAAATATGAAAAAATATATTGTTACAATAGTGTTTCTTTTAGTATTGATAGGATTATTTGTTGGAGGATATTTTATTTATTCTAATGCGAAAACAAATGAATCTAATAGTGTTGATACTCTAAAGGCTAAGTGTACTTCAGAGCTTGAATATTTGAGTTCAAATATTATTCTTATGATGAATGAACTTAATAATATCTCTTATGAAAATTACAAAGTTATTAATGATGAGATAAAAGTTGAAAATTCAAGTGGAGGAGATTCTCAAGCTGGAGGAGCTCAAAGCGAAAATGGCTCAGGAGGAGGAAGCAATCCCTCAGAGGGAAATACTCGGAAGCCAAGGGAATACAATAAATAGTAGTAATGTGGAATTAAATAGTATTTTGAGCAATAATAATGATAAAGTGGATTGGGATTTAATAAAAAGTGATATTGAAACAATGTATTCGACTTGGACTACTGTTTTAATGGATTTGACAACACTTAATGTTAATAAAGATAATTTACTAAAATATAATGACACATTAGGGAAAATCGTAGATAATTTAGAAAATGAAGATAAAGAGACTGCATTAGTAAATTTAGCTGATTTATATAATTTACTTACTTTGTATATTCAGGACTTTTCTAACGATAATAACAACAAATCATTATTTATTGTAAAATCAAATATATTATATGCATATGCGTATATTGAGACAGATGATTGGGATAAAGTTAATGATTATGTAAGTAAGGCAAAGACTGAGTTTGCAAACATAATTAATGGACAAGTAAATAATGTGAGCAAAATTGATAAAATCAATAAGGCATATATTTTAATAAATGAAGTAGAAAAAAATTCAAATGATAAAAATAAGAACGTGTTTTATGTGAATTATATAAATTTGATACAGGAATTGGAGAATTTGTAATTGTCAAAACCAGCACAAACAAAGTATAGAAAAAAACTTGGTTTGTGCTAGTTTTGGACCAATTTTGTATTTGACGTAAACGCAAATTTATAGTACAATAGTATGAGAGTAAATCGAATAGTCGCGTATAGCAAGGTCGAAAGGCAGCGTACGAGGAAAGTCCGGGCTCCATAGAGCGAAGATGCTGGATAACGTCCAGTGAGGGTGACCTTAAGGAAAGTGCAACAGAAAATAACCGCCATGTTAGAGGTTAGATGTTAGGGGTTAGAAAAAATAATTTAATGCCTAACTTTTAACATCTAACCTCTAGTATGGTAAGGATGAAAAGGCGAGGTAAGAGCTCACCGCCAATATGGTGACATATTGGGTCAGTGTAAACCCCATCTGGAGCAACACCGAGACAAGAAGGTTAATGGCTGCTCGTCAGTCTTCTTAATTTGGTGGCTTGAGGCATATAGTAATATATGCACTAGATAGATGACTATTCAAGACAGAACCCGGCTTATAGATTTACTCTTTATTTTTTTGCCTTGCAATCTTTTTTTCTTGTAAAAATTGTAGTATAATATTGTTATCCTAAAAGAAGGAGGCAAGAAAATGATAAAGAAAGGAATAATTTCCCGGATTTATCGGTTGCTTGTAATTATCAGTTTACTTACAGGAATACTTCTTAATGTGACAGGTACCACATCAGTAGCGGCAATATTATCATACTATACTTTGCAGAGCAATATCATTTGCTTGACGGCATTTATAGGAATTGAAATTATTTCGCTATTAAAGAAGAATTATGAGGATAATGATATATATTACCTTGTAAAGGGAAGTATAACAATCATCATCTTTATAACAGCAGTAGTTTATGCTGTAGCACTAATGCCAAACAATTTTCAAATGGACTCTATAAGTCCTAGTCTGGGAAACCTAAGAGAATTTTTATCAAACTTTTTAGTTCATAGATTATCACCAATTTTAGTATGCTTAGATTATTTTCTTTTTGACAAAAAAGGAAACTTTAAGTTGTATTATCCTCTAATATGGGTATTTATACCATTAAATTATCTTACATATGTGTATACTTACAGTGCACATGGAGGAGAATTTTTTGGAGTTGGTGGCTCGAACAGGTTTGCATACTTTTTCTTAGATTATACTATGATAGGCTACTCAGGAGTAATAAAAGCAATTGGCATTATGACTCTGCTTATCCTTCTTATTTCGTACCTTTTTGTATTCTTGGACAGGAAACTTGGTAAATTACAGAGAAAGTGAAGAATTAGGCATCTACTTGGTGTCTAATTCTTAAATTATGTAAAGCAATTGTGCAGTTGGGGTCTGTCCCCAATTGCACAGGACTAGAAAAATTTTATTACTCCCATGCAGATTAGAATAACTCCAGAGATGATGTTCCAAATATTTTGAGGAATACTTGAGATACTACTAATTTTTTTACCTAACAATTTACCAGCACATAAAAATAGTATTTGAAAAAAGCTAGTTAATAAAGGAAATAAAAATGAATTAATTCCTATAGTACTACATCCAAAACCAATACTTATTGAATCTAAGGACATGGCAATTCCTAAAAATATAGCCTCTTTAATATCTATTTTGTTTGATTTATCAAAATCGGAATTAATGGGGTCTTTTATAATATTTACAGTTATGCCAAGAAATTTTATGAAAAAACTGTATTCTTTATGTTCAGATTTTGTTTTACTAATTTTCTCATTTTTGAAGATAGCTCCGTATAATATAAAAATCCCTATAAGTATTAAAATTGAAGCACCAATAATACTAGAAACACTAGGAGAAATATATGAAGATAATATATTACCAAATGTAATAGATACACTTGTAAAGAATATACTTAAAATAAGCAAAACTATGATGGCAGCAATAGATATTTTAGTTTTCTTAATACCATATGTAATGCCAACGCCAAATGAATCGATGCTGGCAGAAATGGCAAGGATTATAGCATTTAATAGCATAAATAACACCTCTTTACATAATATGACTATGCATAAGAAAATGTTATTAAATAAAATTCGACTTATTATTACAAAATACTTTCTTTTTTTATAATATATGGTATAATAGAAATCGTAATTTATATTTACATTAAAGTTGGTAAAAATTACGCAACTAAAACAAAAATAGGAGGTACCTTTATGAAGAGACAACGGGTAGGAAGAGTATTACAGGCAGTCATATTTGTATGTATAACAATACCAATTTTAATAGCTATTCTGATAGGGGTGTATGGGAGACATTATTTTAAATTAAGTACTGAAATAAATGGCGTTGATTGTTCTTTTTTAACTGTAGGGAGTGCCAGCAAAAAACTTGAAAAAAGTGTAAATAGTGCAGAAATAAAGTTAAAGTTTGCAGAAGATAAAGAATATACATGTTTAGGTGCTTATTTTTCATTAGAGCTTACAAATAAAAAAGCTTTAGAGGAAGCACTAAATAAACAGAATCAGGAAGATACATCAGAAGATATTATCACATTAAGTAATCTTTATTCCGTGGATGAGGAAAAGGTAAAAACATATCTAAGTTCTCTTTCTGTATTTAAATCAGAAAACATGAAGAAACCAGAAAATGCTTCTTTACAATACGATGAAGAAAGCAAGAGCATGGTTATTAAATCTGAACAATATGGAAATGAGGTTGACCTAGAAACAGCTTGTAACTTCATGATTGATGCACTAAAAAGAGGAGAGACCATAATTGATTTTACAGAGATAACAAATATCAATCCAACAATTCTTTCAACTGATGATAAATTGAAAGAAGAGCAGAGTTATATTAATTCAATCCTTGCAACTACTGTTGAGTATACTTTATATGATGGTAGCACATATACTTTAGATGCAAGTGTAATGAAAGATTGGATTTCTCAAGGAGATGATGGCTACTATAGTATTGACTTAGATAACAATATTCCTAAGTTTATTGATGGATTAGAGGAGAAAGCAGAATATTTGCTTACTTCTACTGATTTCAATGCTACAGATTTAGGGAAAATTCAAGTAGCATTTGGAAGAAGAACATATGCAACAATAAATGAGGAAGAAGAAGCTAAGAGAATAAAAGAGCAACTAGGAACTTCTGAAAGCTATAAAGTTGAGCCAATATATAATGCGCTACCAGATTATTACAACATAAACACTTATGTAGAGCTAGACCTTACTAGACAAAGGGTGTGGATGTATGTAAATGGAAAGCAAATTGTTAATACTCCATGCGTAACAGGAAGTGTGGCAGGAGGGTATTCAACACCAGCAGGTATATATTATCTAACATATAAAACGACTGACACTTATCTTGAAGGATACAATGGAGATGGAAGCAAATATAGGTCACATGTAAATTTCTGGATGCCATTTAATGGTGGTATAGGTTTTCATGATGCTGCGTGGAGGTCAACGTTCGGTGGCAATATTTATATGACTAATGGCTCACATGGATGTGTAAACTTGCCATATAAAGCTGCTCAGACTTTATATCAGAATATTAATACTAGTATTCCTATCATATTGTATGCTTCATAGGATGACTCTTAAAAGGCAGGTTGGATAACCTGCCTTTTTCGTTACTATTTAAAGATTTAGATTAAAATCTAGGAAATATGTATGTTGTAAATGTTTGCTTTCGGCCCCCAACATCGTACAAACTGTAAAAACTCCACTAACGTGTCGTTAACAGTTTGTAAACTTGTTGGTCCCCACCTTAAGCACTCAAGCAAAATTTAAAACATACATATTTCCTAGATAAAAAAGCAAAAATCAAAAAGCTTTAAATAGTAACCCTATTTCTACAAAAATTCTAATTATTGTAGAAATATGAAAACACATGTGATATAATTAGCAAAAAAAGGGAGGTACTTATGGAAGAAGAAGTAAAAAACAAGTATGTATTAGGAGTAATTGGAGCACTGGTAGGTGCATTTGTTGGAGCAATTCCATGGATATTAATGTATGTTTTCGCAAACATGATGTATTCAATTTTAGCTATCTTAATAGTGTTAGGAAGTTTTTATGGTTATAAATTAACAAAAGCTAAAATTGATAAAAAATTGCCAGTAATATTATCAATAGCATCTTTTATATCAATAACTGTAACAATGTTTATAATAATACCAATGTGCTTGATGGCACAAGAAGATTTACCAGTTACATTGGAAAATTTACTAGCTTTATATCAATATGATGAATTTACATCAGCGATGATGACAGATTATATGGTATCAATTATATTCTGCTTAATTATAATTGGTGGTATAATATATAACCTAAACAAACAAATAAGAGAGGGAGTAGATTCAAAAGATATAAAACTAATCTCTCAAGATGCAAGTAATTCAGTATTTTCAAATGAGGATATCGAAAAAGTAAGAAATATATTTGAGAAAAATGATGCGATGGATAAACATCACACTATAACAAAAGATTTGGTTATGGAAGACATAGTAAGAGAATTTGGAGAAGATAAAGGAAAGAGAATATTTGATTATTTAAAAGTGCAACAAATTATAAAAAAGAAATCAGGAAAATTCTATTTTTCTGAAAAAGCACAAAATAGCACTTTCTATAGATATGGTCTTACTAGTATAAAGACATTTATAATAATATTTGTAATAGCAGTTGTAATTGCTTGTATAATAATATTTGGAGGAGAAAACTCTAATAACAATTTAGATACACTTCAAAGCAATACTTTGTCAGATACAACTAGAGTAAATACTTATGAACTAGGAGTAGATGATATTACACTAGAATTTCCAACAGATATAATTATGCTTACTGAAGATGAAATAACATATTATTTTGGAGAGGCATATGCAAATGCTTATGATTGCTTAGCAATGAGTTCAGACTTTTCAAAAATGGTAATGATATTTACAGATAGCAAATCAAATTATGAAGAAGAATATACTCCAGAAGAATACTTAAAAATGTCATTACAAGATGAAAGTATCGAAGTTAAAGAACAAGAAGTATCAGGACATACTTTCTATGTTACAGAGCAAACCTATGAAGGAGAAGATGGAAACACATATGTAGAGCAAGATTATATATATGATGCAGGAGATAGATTTGTTTGCTTGGTTTTTGATAGTTTAGAAAGTGATAAGATTAATGTAGGCGAGATAATAAAGTGATAAATTGGGGACAGTCCCCAATTTATCACTTAGTAACTAAGCAGAAACGACTTTACTTTTTCCAGCATGTATTTTTTCAGTTCCAGCTTCAATCGCTGTTTGGTAATACCAACATTTAAAGTCAATAACCTTAGCAACTTCTTGAAGCTCTGCTATTTGTTTTTGAACAGCGGCTTTTCTGTCTAAGAATAACTCGTATCTTTCTTGTAAAGAGTTATCCCCATCTGCACATAAATCTATAAATTTTCGTATATCTTTAATTGGCATTTCTGTAGCTTTTAAACATTCGATAATTCTTAAACTTTGTAAATCTTCATCAGTAAAAGAACGGATGCCATTTTTATCTCTTTTGATGCTTGGTAGCAATCCTTCTTTTTCATAATACCTTAATGTAGATGCACTTATTCCAGCTTTTTGAGCAGCTTCTCCTATTGAATATTCCATATGTAAACCTCCAGACTGAGTCAATCATAACTCTAAAAAATATTCCTATCACTTAAAGTTACTTTAAGCGACAAGAATATTATATTTTAAATGATGGTATTTTGTCAAGAATTTAATGTGTTTTTTCGGTTAATGCCGTCGACATAATTCGATAACAAGATAATCTATACATCCCAACGACTTAATCAAAAATATAGCTGATAAAAATAAAATTACTTCAAAACTATGGAGTAATTTTATTTTTTCTGATATAATAGCAAAAGATGTAGTGGGGATGAAATAATTACAACTCACGGAAGGAATGATAATTATGGATAGAACTCAAACTAAGAAAATAATGGTAGGAAATGTACAAATAGGTGGACAAAATAAAGTTAGTATTCAGTCTATGTGCAATACAAAGACAAAGGATGTAAAAGCAACTGTGGAGCAAATTTTAGAATTGGAAAAAGCAGGATGTGAAATTATTAGAGTAGCATGTTTAGATTTAGAAGATGCAAAAGTTATTGAAGAAATTAAAAAGCAAATTCATATTCCTATTGTGGCAGATATTCATTTTGATTATAAAATTGCATTAGAGGCAATAAGAGCAGGAGTAGATAAAGTACGTATAAACCCAGGAAATATAGGCAGTGAAGATAAAGTAAGAGCTGTTGTAGAAGCTTGCAAGGAAAAACATATTCCAATACGAATAGGTGTAAATGCTGGGTCTTTGGAAAAAGATTTATTAGAAAAATATGGAGGAAAGCCAACAGCAAAGGCAATGGTGGAAAGTGCGAAAAGACATATTGATATTTTAGAAAAGTTAGATTTCTATGATATTTGCTTGTCTTTAAAAGCATCTGATTTAGATTTGTGCATAGAGGCATATGAAGAGGCTTCTAAAACATTCCCATATCCTTTACATATAGGGATTACTGAGGCAGGAACTGAATTTAGCGGAACTATAAAATCAAGTATAGGGCTTGGAGTCCTATTAAGAGAAGGCATAGGAGATACATTAAGAGTATCTTTGAGTGATGACCCAATAAAAGAAATAAAAGTGGCAAAAGAAATTTTAAAAGATTGCAAGCTATATAAAAAATCTCCTACATTAGTAGCTTGCCCAACTTGTGGAAGAACACAAATTGATTTAATACCAATTGCAAAGGAAATAGAAGCATTTTTACAAAATATAAAGTCAGACATTACTGTAGCAGTAATGGGATGTGTAGTAAATGGACCGGGAGAGGCTAGAAATGCAGATGTCGGAATTGCAGGAGGAGTTGGAGAAGGCGTACTATTTAAGAAGGGACAAGTGATTAAGAAAGTACCACAAGAAGAGCTAGTGGAAGTATTAGAAAATGAAATTTTGAATATAATAAAAGAGAAGAAGTAATAGTAAGTTATGAATTAAAAATAAAGAGTATAAAATAATTTATTTTAAATAAATATTATGATAGGAAGGAGTTTTGTGATGAAAGTTTTATTAGTAAATGGAGGACCACACCAAAATGGTTGTGTACATACTGCACTAGAGGAGGTTGCAAGCGAGTTAAATAAAGAAAACATTGAAACAGAAATTTTCTGGATAGGTCTAAAACCAATAGCAGGTTGTATTGCTTGCAAAAATTGTGTGAAGACAGGAAAATGTGTTTTTGATGATGTTGTAAATGAATTTGTGGAAAAGGCAAAGGATGCAGATGGATTTATATTTGGCTCACCTGTACATTATGCAGGAGCTACAGGTGCAATAACATCGTTTATGGATAGAGTTTTTTATTCTGCGTTTAATGGAGGAAAAGGAGATAGATTTCTATTCAAACCAGCTGCAACAGTAATTTCAGCAAGAAGAGCAGGAACAACAGCAACATATGACCAATTAAATAAATATTTTGGAATAAATCAAATGCCTATTATTTCTTCAAGATACTGGAACATGGTACATGGAGCAACTCCTGAAGATGTAAAGAAAGATGAGGAAGGTATGCAAATTATGAGAATTCTAGGAAGAAATATGGCATACTATTTGAAATGTATAGAGGCAGGTAGAGAAAAGGGAATAAATCCACCAGAGCAAGAGAAAACAACTTTTACAAACTTTATAAGGTAAGAGGACAAAAGGGGACGGGCTTGTTTTGTCTTAATTATAGGACAAAACAAGCCTATTTCAATTGCATATAAAAAATTAAGAAAAAATTACTTTTCTTTTATACAATTATATGGTAATATAGAAATGCTAAAAATAAAGAATGAAAGGGGATAAAAATGGGACTAAAATTAGAAAATGTTTCAAAAAGTTTTGTTGGGAAACAAGCAGTTGATAACATCTCTTTTGAAGTGGACAAGCCAGGAGTATTTGGATTACTTGGTACAAATGGTGCTGGCAAAACTACGACAATTAGAATGTTGCTTGGTATTATTAAAAAGGATACAGGTGAGATTACTTGGAATGGAAAACAAGTTGCAAGAAAAAATGTTAATTTCGGATATTTACCAGAAGAAAGAGGTGTGTATCCTAAAACAAAGATATATGACCAATTAATGTATTTTGCAGAACTTAAAGGAATGAATAAATCAGATGCAGACACAGAAATAAAAAAATGGGCAAAAGTGCTAAAGGTTGAAGAATATTTGCCTATGCCAGCTGAAAAGTTATCAAAAGGTAATCAGCAAAAAATTCAATTTATGACAGCAATTATTCATAATCCAGAATTAATTGTATTAGATGAGCCTTTTAGTGGATTGGATCCAGTAAATACTGAAATTCTAAAAAATGTTATTATAGATTTAGTAGGACAAGGTAAGTATATTATCATGTCAAGCCATCAAATGGCATCTATAGAGGAATTTTGTACAGATATTTTAATATTAAATAAAGGCAAGACTGTACTTAAAGGAAATCTTAAAGAGATAAAAGATACTTACAAGGCTAATAGATTAGAAATAGCTACAGATAGAAATATAGATGAGTATATTAAAGAATTTAATATGAATATTGAATTTTCTAAAAATAATGAATATTCTATTAGGATAGATTCGGAAGAAAAAGCCCACGAATTATTAGGAAAGTTGGTTGAGAAAAAAGTATTAGTAAATAAGTTTGAGATTAAGAAACCGACTCTTAATGATATCTTTATAGAGAGGGTAGGTGAGTAGAGTGAAAGATTTAAAAACAGTAATAGGATTTACGATAAAAGATATGGTAAAAAGGAAGTCTTTTATTGTATCATCGATAATTATAATATTGATTATTATTATAGGTTTTAATATACCAAATATAATGAGTATATTTTCAGATGATACTTCTAGTAGTGGTAGTGATAAATTATTAGTTGTAGATAGTACTAATCTTTTTGAAGGTAGTCTGGATTCTTTAAATAGTATGGAATTAGGGTATGAAGTGCAAACTACAAATGAGGCTTTAACATTTGATAATATAAAAGAGAAGATTGACAATGAAGAAATAGATAAGGCTATTATAGTAGAGCAAAATGCAGGGACATATAAATTAAGATATATAGTAAGAGATATGACAATGATGACTGGCATGCCAGAAGATTTGATGTCTGCAATAAACACAATTTATACAAATTTGCAAATTTCAAAACTTGGTTTAACAGAAGAACAATTACAAAGTTTAACACCTAATTTTGAATACAGCATAGAACAAACAGAAGAACAAAAGGTTACTGGAAACGTTTTTGCAATGATGATGTTATCTATAGTGCTATTCTATGCAATCTATTTCTGTGCATATCAAGTATCTAGCTCTATTACAACAGAGAAGACTTCAAAAATCATGGAAACTTTAGTAACGTCAACATCACCAAGGACAATAGTATTAGGAAAAACTATTGGTATTGGACTTGTGGGACTAATACAAGTATGTGCATTTGTTGCAGTAGCATTAATATCTGCAAAATTATTTTTAGAGCCGGGAATGCTTGAGTCAGTGTTAGATATGTCACAGATGACACCATATTTAGCAATAATTACAATTGTATATTTCATATTAGGATATTTTACATATGCTTTATTATATGCATTAACAGGATCAACAGTTGGAAAGCCAGAAGATATACAATCAGCAAATACTCCGGTTGCAATACTTGCTGTAATTGGATTTTATCTATCTTATTTTACAATGATGAATCCAACAAGTGACTTAAACACATTTGCAGCATTATTCCCAATTTCATCACCTTTCTGCATGCCATTTAGAATAATGATGGGAATTGCAAGTGGAACAGAAGTAGCTATTTCAATAGCAATTTTAGTAGTAACGATATTGATTATTGCAAAAGTAGCAATCAAAATATATTCAAATGCGATATTAAACTATGGAACTAAAATGAGTCTTAAAGACATGGTAAAAGTGTATAAGGATAAGAATAATTAGAATACACAAAATTATTAGTTAATTGAAAGAGAGAGCCAATCATGGACTCGCTCTTTCAATTGAGATTTTTATATAAAGAAATTTTATATACCTATTTTTTATTTTCCATAACATTTTTAATAATTTCAATAAACTTCAAAGCATCTTCTGTTGGCTCTTTATCATAAAGAATTCCATAATATCTTGATTTTGTTTACTGTCTCCGGTAGTTATTGCTGTTACTTTTTCTCCTGATAAGTCTTCAAAAGAAATCTTATCCTTTTTTGCTAAAGGATGATTAATAGGAACGGCAATACAAAATTTATAATCTCCTAATTTTAAAAAGTTAAAATTTTCTCTCCATTTTGGAGAATCACAAGGTGAAACAATAAAATCCAATTTAACGCCATTACTATTTAATGTATTTAAAATAGAATAATTATCTTTTTTGTGATATAGTATAGGGGGGAATTGTCATGAGAGAATTATTTGTAAACAAAGTGATCGACTTAACAAAAGAATTTCTGGACAATAACCAAAGAACAAAGTTAAAAGAAATACTAACAGAAATATGTTTAAATTACCAAATAGAAATATTAGAGCAAAGCCAAAGAGAAGCAATACAACATAATAATGAAGAATTATTAAATAAATTTATTTCTTCAAAAGAAATTGAAGGATGTTCAACAAGAACTTTAAATTACTACAAGGATAATATAACTAAAATGTTAGAAAAAATAAACTTACCAATTGAAGAAATTACTACTGAAATATTAAGAGATTATTTATCTGATTACAAAAATAGTTCTAAAGCAGGAATGGTAACAATAGACAATATCAGAAGAACATTATCAAGTTTCTTTGCTTGGCTAGAAAATGAAGATTATATTGTAAAAAGTCCTGTTAGAAGAATACACAAAGTAAAGACCACAAAAAAAGTTAAAGAAACTTTAACTGATGAGAATTTAGAAAAATTAAGAGATACTTGTTCAAATGCAAGAGATTTAGCAATATTAGAACTATTAATATCTACTGGAATGAGAGTGGGAGAACTGATAGATTAAATATTTCCGATATGAATTTTCAAGAAAGAAGTTGTGTAGTTTTAGGAAAAGGAAATACTGAAAGAGAAGTATATTTTAGTGCCAAAAGTAAAATGTACATAGAAAAATATTTGGAGACTAGAACAGATGATAATGAAGCATTATTCGTATCATTAATAAAACCATATAATAGATTAGGAATATCAGGAATTGAAATTATTATCAGAAATTTAGGAAAAGAAGCAAATATAAATAAAGTACATCCACATAAATTTAGAAGAACAATGGCCACTATGGCTATTGATAAAGGTATGCCAATAGAACAAGTACAAAAATTATTAGGGCATATAAAAATAGATACTACAATGGAATATGCTATGGTAAATCAAAATAATGTAAGAAATTCACATAGAAAATATATTACATAGACAATTTGTATTTTAAAACAAAGAAAATGTGTTTTCATTTTATTGATAAGTATTAGTTTTTATGCTATTATAATAATCATAAAAAACAATTATTGAGGTGCAATATGTATAATAAAGAAGAAGTATTAAAAAAAGTAGATATTTTATATAATATGTGGAAGAAAGGTAGTCTTGGTGGCGAAGTTATGCCAGAAGATGCAAATCCACATTTAGATAAATCTTCATTAGAAAATTATATTTATTTTACATTACCTATGGCATTGAACTATCAAAGAAACTCATATAAATTATGGAAAAGTGCATTAAATACATATAATGATAAAGAAACTAACTTTGTATTTAATCCTAAAATATGTTTAGAGAAATCTTTTGAAGAAGTGCAATATGCACTTATAAAATACAAAATAGCTCTACAAAAACAAAAGCAAACTGAAATATGGTTAACTCTGTGCAAAACATTTGTAGAATTATATGATGGAGATATTAGAAAATTATTCAACTCATTAGATAATGATGTTGATAAGATAAAAGACTTTATACAAAAAGAAAATAAAAAGAAATTTCCATATTTATCTGGAACAAAAATATGTAACTATTGGCTATATGTAATATATCAATATACAGACAGAAAATATAAAAATATAGAGCATTTAACCGTTGCACCAGATACACATGTAATTCAAGCAACACATAGATTAGGTTTAATAAATAATGAAGAATTAAATAAAAATGATGTGCAGCTTATAGTAGTTGATAGATGGAATGAACTATTTAGAGAAACTAAGTATAACCCTATTGATATACATACTCCATTATGGTTATGGAGTAGAAATGGTTTTAAGGAGGTCAAATAAATGAAGGTACTATTTGCAACAACAAATCCAGCAAAAATAAAAAGATATACGGAAAAATTAAAAGAAAAGAATATAGAAGTATTAACTATTAAAGATTTAGGAATAAATCTAAAGCCCGAAGAAACGGGAAAGAATGCTATAGAGAATGCTTATATAAAAGCGAAAGCTTATTATGACGAAACGAAAATTACAACTATAGGAATGGATAATAATTTATATATAGAAGAGTTACCAGAAGAAAAGCAACCAGGAACTCATGTAAGAAGAGTAAATGGAAAAGAGTTAAATGATGATGAAATGATTAAGTATTATTCAAATTTAGTTAAAGAATATGGTGGAAAGCTAACAGCTAAATGGGTATATGGAATGGTAATATATGATGGAAAAGAACCAAAAGAATATAGTTGGAGTAAAAGCCATTTCTATTTTGTTGACAAACCATGTGAAAAAAGAAATCCTGGTTATCCATTGGACTCAATGTCAATTATGCCAGAATGTAATAAATATTTTGTCGATTTAACAGAAGAAGACAGGAATAGAAATACAAAGAACTATAAAGAAGATGATGTTATTGATTTTATAGTAAATAATTGTAGTAAGTAGGAGCAATAAATTATGCAATTAGAAGATTTAAAAGTTGAATATGATAAATTACAAATAAAATATGGAGCAAAAGAATTAACATCTATATATAATGGTGGATGTATTAATAATCCAGATATTTGTTTTGTTTTTATGAATCCAACAGGTAGAAATATCGCATCATTGCCTAATTGGAGAGGAAGAAGGTCTCCATGGATAGGAACTAAAAATATATGGAAATTATTTTATAGAATAGGATTACTTGATGAGGAAATATATGAGAATATTATGGCGAAGAAAGCTCAAGAATGGGATGAAAAATTCGCAGATTTAGTATATGAAAATGTAGAAAAACATAAGTATTTCATAACTAATTTAGGAAAGTGTACACAAGTAGATGCAAGAGTATTACCAAATTCTGTTTATAGTGAATATTTAGATTTATTATGCAAAGAGATAGAAATAATTGATCCTAAAATCATTATAACATTAGGAAATCAAGTTAGTTCTATTGTATTAAATCAAAATATTTCTGTATCACAATGCAGAAAACAAAATTTTCTTAAAATAATTGCAGGAAAAGAATATAAAGTGTATCCAGTTTACTATCCTATTGGAAATGGAATGATGAATATAGAAAAAGCAATAGAAGATTTAAATTACATTATAAGAACAAATTTTAAAAGTCAAAAAGATATAGATGATTATGAGAGATAATTGTATACAGGTAGCTCAAGAAATACCTGTAATTTATTATTATATAATCATCCCTACAAATAACAAGTTATGCGTAGGGATAAAGTAATAAGCTATATGGGAGAGAATATTATGGAAAGAATATGTATAATTGGAGGAAGTGGAACTGGCAAGACCACATTAGCTAATAATTTAGGAAGAGAATTAAATTTACCTGTTTATCATATTGATGGAATACATCATTTAGAAAATTGGAGAATTAGAGACAAGGCTGAACGTGATAAAATAATTATTGAAAAAGCTAATGAATCTAAATGGATTATAGATGGTACATACCGTTCTACATTACAACAGCGCTTAGAAAAATCGGATTATATTATATATTTAGATTATTCAACTTTGGCACAAGTGATTGGAGTAATGAAAAGATTTCTTAAAAATCATGGTAAGGAAAAAGAAGAAATACCAGGATGTAAAGAGCAGATGAACTGGAAATTTTTTTGGTTTGTAGTTAACTGGAGAAAGAACAAAAGAAATGAAGTTTTAGAAACAATAAGTAAAGTTGATCAGGAAAAAGTGTTTATTTTCCATAGCAGAAAGCAACTTAACAAATGGTATAAAAATACATTTTATAAAAAAATAGAATACTGACAAATTACTAGAAAAATAAACTAAGACTAAACTAAAGGTTTACTAAAGTAAACTAACTGTCGGTTGAGTTTTCAAAAAAGCAATAGTACAATGAAATTAACAACAGGTTTTTAATAAAATTTAGTTAGAGCATAAATTGCTCGAATGGAGGTTTTTATGTCAAATAAAAGTATTGGAGAGATGATTAGTTCTTTAAGAAAGGAAAAAGGAATGACACAAAATGATTTAGCAGAGAAAATGAATGTAACAGACAAAGCTGTATCAAAATGGGAAAGAAATTTGTCTTGCCCAGATGTTAATTCTATTCCAAAATTAGCCGAAATTTTAGGTACAACAGTAGAAGAACTATTAAATGCTCAATCGAAAAAAGAAAATAGCAAAGTCGATGAAATTATTAATATAGCATTGCTTGGGGTTGGATTAGCAATGGGAATTTGTATAATAGTCACATCTGTATTAAAGCAAATTGATATGAACAATGCTATTACTATGTTGGGAATAGGAATTAGTTGTTTAGCAATTTACTTACTAAAAAATAATAGATAATAAGATATAGGCTAGATATTTAATTACTAGCCCTACAAATTACAAGAAATAAGTACAAATAAATACATAATACTTTTTATTAAAAAAATTACTTTATACAAATGTATGGATTAATTTTTGTTTTTGTGGTATGATATTATTCAAATAGTAATTGTTAGCGGAGGTAAAAGATGGATAGTGTTAAAAAATATAATATAATAACTTTATGTGGTTCCATTAAATTTAAAGATGAATTTATGAAAGTTCAAGAAAAACTTACTTTAGATGGTAACATTGTCTTTACACCTAATTTCTTTAATAATGTAAGAAAAGAAGATATAGACGAGAAAATGAAAAAGATGCTAGATGAAATGCACAAACAAAAAATAGATATGTCAGACGAAGTTTATGTAATCAATTTTGGAGGGTATATTGGAGAAAGTACAAAAACAGAAATTGAATATGCAAAAGCAAAAGGTAAGAAGATTTCTTATTTAGAAAGCATTAAATAAGAATATAAAAAATAGAATTATGAAAGAATGTATTTAACAAGCCAATTAGTAGATGTACCAAACATTATGAAAAGACACAGATTGAGACCGAATTTATTCGGCCTCAATCTGTGTCGAAATGATATTGTAATATTATATAGAAAAATGTTAATAAAAATAGCATAATTGCAAAATAATGACATAATAGGAAAGTTATAATAAGAAACTGTTGCTAAATGAGGATTTTGAAGATGAATATAATTATATAAACAATGATAAATCAGATACAAATGTAAAGGAACAAGAAACAATACATATAATACCATATAAGTTCTGAAAAATACGAACAAAACTTGATTTTTTTGAACTTATATGGTATAATTAGTTTGAAATGTTAGTAAAAAAGTTTATTTATACTCACAATTAATGAGGTTTTAATTTAGATAATATTTTAACAGAAAGGAGAAAATTATGTATAGAGAAATAATAAATGATTTAATAAAATGGAAAAGTGCAGAAAATAGGAAACCACTCATAATACATGGTGCTAGACAGGTTGGAAAAACATATATTGTAAAAGAATTTGGTAAAAAATACTATGACAATCTAATATATGTAAACTTTGAAACGAATAAAGAATTTAGTTCTCAAATTGAGGAAAATATAGATGCACAATATATAATAAATAAGTTGGAACTATTCTATGGAGAGAAGATAGTACCAGAGAAAACATTAATTTTCTTTGACGAAATACAAGCAAATGAAAGGGCATTAACATCATTGAAGTACTTTTGTGAAAATGCCAATGAATACCATATCATTGCAGCTGGTTCATTACTTGGAATAGCAATAAATAGAGAAAATTATTCATTCCCAGTAGGAAAAGTTCAAATGATAAGCATGTATCCATTATCCTTCAAAGAGTTTTTAGTAGCACTAGGCAGAGAACAATTAATAGATGAAATTCAAAAACATTTTGAGAGCAATGAAAGAATGGATAAAGATATCCATGAATTATGTTTGAAATTATATAGAATATACCTAGTTGTTGGAGGAATGCCAGAGGTTCTACAAACATATTTAGATGAACAAAAAGTAATAGCAACAATAGATGTTCAGGCAGAAATACTAGCTTCTTATGAAAGAGATATGACGAAATATGCAGACAATAGCCTATCTAATAGAATAATATCAGCATTTGATTCAATACCAGTACAACTAGCAAAAGATAATCAAAAATTCCAATATAAAGTTATTTCAAGGGGAGGAACATCTAGTATATTCGGCGAAGCTATATTATGGCTAAAAAATAGTGGAATAGTAAATCAAATATACAAAGCAGTTCCTGAATTGCCATTAGAAATGCATAAAGATTTAGCCTCTTTTAAATTATATATGAGTGATGTGGGATTATTTGTAAATAAAGCAAGATATCCATTATATCAAATAGATTTAGATACTACTCCAACGATGATAGCGATGGGACCACTTACAGAACATTATGTAGCAAATGAGTTAAGACAAAAAGGTTATGAATCCTATTATTGGGAATCAGATGGAAAAGCAGAACTAGATTTTATTATTCAAAAAGAGATGGATATTATTCCAATAGAAGTAAAAACTAGTACGCATACTAAAGCTAGAAGTTTAGATATTTATATGAAAACATATAGTCCTAAATATGCTATTAGAATTTCAGAGAAAAATTTTGGATTTGAGAATAATATAAAGTCTGTGCCATTGTATGCAGTATTTTGTATATAGAAAACACGAGAGTAATATTGCTAATTACTCTCGTTTGTGTTAATATTATAGCCATGGAGGTGTTTTTTAATGCAGGAGAAAATCAAAATAGAAGAGTTTCAAGAATATATTGATAAAGGAAAATTGGATTTTGTTTTTAATAAAATAGCAGATAAATCCATTGAATTAATAAAAAAAATTGCTACAATGAAAGGCTTTTCACTAGAAGAAACAAAGAAGATAGAAGACAGAGAAAACTTATTTTATTACTTTGAAAAATTATTTGAAGAAAATAGTGCATATTTTCAAGCAATTCCAAATTTGATGCGTAACTTTGCAATATGGAATATTGAATTAATAGATGGCTTGGGTGAGACCAAAGAAGAAAAAATAGATATGTATATCCAGGGATATAATTTAACAATATATGAACTAGAAGAATATGAATTTATAAAAAATGAAATACAAGAAAATGGCTATGAAAAATTAAAAAATAAAAAAATTAAAAAGTTAATATCTGCTTTTAAAGAAATGTTAGATTACAAGCATAAAAGCTATGATGATAAATGGAGTTTTGAAAAATGGATAGAAGTTATAGATAAATATTACCATCTCTATCATGATACGTTAGAAAGAACATTAACTCAGATACAAAGTAATACTTTATGTCGTAGTATTTATATGGACTATCAAGTATATATTAAAACAGATGATGTTGAAAATCTAATTGCTTTGGATGATTTATATTGTGAATTAGATCCTGAAACAGGTGATTATAAAGATGTTGCAGATTTTTATGAAGACATAGAGTTAGAAGAAGGACAAACTTATGAAGATTTATATAATGAAAAAATAGAAAAATTTGTTGGACTTTTTAAAGAAATGTTAGACTATATAAATGTAGAACATGAGGAAAATTCTTTTGAGGCACTAAAAGCATTAATAAGAGACAATTTTCCATATTATAGTGACAATTTAATATCTTTAAGTGTAATGATGAGTAATCCTACAGAAACATACATATCTTTATTAAGTAGCATGGACAGTGTATACAATTATTTTGCTAAAACATATAAAAATCATGAGGAAAACTTGAAGAAATATAATGAAGAGATGCAAAATGATATAGAATTCATTGATGAAGAAGAATAAAAATTGAAAGGAGATTGTAATGGAAAATAAATATGAAATATTTATAAACATAGACCACCTAACACAAAGTGTCTATGAAAAAAGTTTTAAATCTAAAGACTATGAAATTATATATAATGATGATAATATTTTATTTCTAAAGAAAATAAACAGAGATAATTTTAACAAGCAACATGAAAAAACAGTTTTGGATGTAATAATCAGTATAGCAAAAAAATATAAAACAGATGGAATTGTTCATATTGATTTAAGTAATGAAGTAAATTCTATTTTCTTGAAAATTAAAGACGAGGAAAATGTAAGAGGTTTTGATAATAGGATAACTTGGCCGATCAGACAAGCTTTTACTAAATCAATTATTTCTAAGAAAAACCAAGAAACAAATGAAGAATAATTTGAAATAAAAATAGAAAATGCTAGAGAATATTGAGGTCTTATGTCATAGTAATATTAGATTTAGTAAAGGAGAAATAATCTATTTTGTCCCATTTAAAATAGAAAAGAAATATAATGATGCAGATGAGATTTTATTAAAGAATGAGAGAAAGTAAAAGAGGTGAAAATGTGAAAGGAAAAGTCATAGATATTGTTGCTACTATTGTATGTATTGTTTCAATAATATGGGGAATTTATTTATGTTTTTTCTATAAAGTAGCTGATAAAACAGAAGTAGTAGAAGCATATGCAAATGTTGAAGATTATCCAGTATATGACGGTAGAAATGTATATGAGTATTGGAAAACTACTTTAAATGAAAAACAACAAATTTTGTATGAAGAAATGAAAGAATCATATCTTCAATTTAGGGATACTTTTTCTACTCAAATAGATAATATATCTCCTAATGAGTTTAATAATGTATATAGGGCTATATATTTGGACCATCCAGAAATATTTTGGATGGATTCATATTTAACAATTAAAACACTTACAAATAATGTGAATACAAATAGAGAAATAGATCTTTATTATTCACATTCTTTAGAAGAGGCAAAAGAGATAAAGTCGCGTATAGAAGTTAGATATAACGAAATTGTTGAAGAAGCAAAAAATCAAGACAATGATTTTAAGAAAATAAAATATGTCCATGATAAATTAATTGAAATATCTCAATATCATGATTATACTGAAGAAGAAATATCTCAATATCAATCAATGGTTTCAATATTTGAAACTGGAAATACAGTTTGTGCAGGTTATGCATACGGATTTAAATTCATCATGGATCAATTAGGTATAAAGACTATTTGCACTCATGATATAAGTAATGAAGATACATCAAAGAATCATATTTGGAATATGGTTGAACTTTATGGAAAATGGTACAATTTAGATATTACATGGGATAACAAAAAAGATACAGAGGGAATTATATACGACTATTTCTTAAAAGATAATGATGAGTTCTATACAAACCATAGAATGCAATATGGAATTCCAACAAATTAAATTTAAAAGGGAAAGTGATTATGGGAAATAAGATAAGCAAAGCAAAGAAAGCATTAAAAAATTTTTATACGAAGAAAATACAGAAAGTGAGGAAAAAGAAAAATCATCCTCAAATAAAAAATGGAGTAATTATATCTATTTTATAGTTATGTTTATGATTTTTGGACTTATTGTATCTAACCACATTATAAATAAAAAAGAAGATAGTAAACCTATACCAAGTGCAGATTTTTTAGAAGAAAAATTAGAGGGAGATATAAGTACAATAAGTTCGGGTGAGCTTAGTAGGTATATGATAGACAGTGCAAACGACTGCTATATAAAAACTGCAATGACAAAAATAGGAGGTAGAGTAGCGTATTCTCTAACTTATCGATATGACTTAATACCTACTGGACAAGTGGCAACAGATAACTATTTTACTGCAGGAAGTATGACATCAATACTTTTAAATGGATATCCTAATAAATCGTATAAAGAAATGGGATTAAATAATGATGAAGAAGCATATATTGCAACACAATTAGCAGTATATGAATTCGTATCCCAAATGCAGTATGAAGATATCGCAAATGGAGAATTTTCAATTGATGATATCACTGCAAGTGAACAAAGATATGTAGATATGGTAGAACGTGTAAAAGAAAAGGCAATGGAACTATTAAATTATGCCCTAGAAAACCCGTTTGAAGAAGATTTAACTGCTACAATGGACACACCTGATGATGAAATTAACTTAAAAAATAATACTGCAATTATTGGACCATATTGTATAGAAACAGATACAGATGAAACTACTAAAAGGCTAATGGGTAATGAATATAAGCCAACAGTCGAAGTCGATTTAAAGAGTTATATTGATAACACATCAGCTGTAGTTACAGATAAAGATGGTAATAAATTAGAAAATGTAGATAATGGAGAAAACTTTTACATAAAAATTAGCGGCTCAGATAAAATATTTTCACAATTCAAGTTAAATGCAAAGACATATGCACTACGTGCTAAGATATATGAGAATAATGAAAATAAAAAGAAATATGTTGCTTTAGAACCAGCAGAAAAGAGCTATGTTGATATAACATCAATTATATATAATATTGATTCAGCAGATATAGACATAAATTTTGAAAACTATGATGGAGAGATTTTAAGTGGAATAAAATATTATATATATGATGAAAATGACCAATTTATACAAGATATTGATGAAAGTGCTGGGATTTATGATTTTAATTTACCAGTTGGAAAATACTATATAAAAATATATGAAATTCCAGATGGATATTTTATTGATGGAGAAAAATTTGAATTTGAAGTTGAGGAAAATAAAGAAAATGTATTAGACATTCCAGTGGATTCACTTTAATATTAAAAAAGTAGTAGCAGATTAAGAGAAAGGATGAAATAATATTATGGTTTACACAACATACTATAACTCTCCAGTTCGGAAAAATATTGCTTGCAAGTAAAGATAATAAATTAATAGGGTTATGGATAGAAGGACAAAAATATTATTTAGGAAAGTTAAAAGAAGAGATACAAGAAAAAGATGATGACATCATTTTAATAAAAGCAAAAAAATGGTTAGATAGATATTTTAAAGGAGAGAAGCCACAAATTTCTGAGCTAGATTTAGCTCCAATTGGAAGCAAATTTGCGAAAAATGTTTGGCAAATATTATGCAAAATTCCTTATGGAGAAGTGACTACTTATGGCAAAATAGCAAAAAAGGTGGCTAAGACAATGAATAAAAGTACAATGTCAGCACAAGCAATTGGAGGAGCGGTAGGACATAACCCAATTTCTATTATTATCCCTTGCCATAGAGTGATAGGAAGCAACGGAAGTTTAACAGGCTATGCAGGTGGGATAGATAAAAAGATATTTTTATTAAGACATGAAGGGGGTTCTTTAAACATTACAGAAAATTCTAACATAAATGCTAAATCCGGAAATGTTAGGATAAACGGAAAAAATGATATATATGTTGAAACAGAAACCAACTCTGGAGATGCTGAAGTAATAAATAATAACAGAATGGCAGAAATAGTATTAAAAATAACTACAACTTCGGGAAATATCAATGTGAATTAATATAAGTAGGAGAGAAGTATTATGAGAAAAATTCTAATTCACGGTTCGGGACATAAAGGAACTAGTTGGAATGAAACAATTAAATTTATGCAAGATAATAAGGATATATTATGCCCGGATTTATCTTCCATTCTTAATGGCAAAGAAGCAAGTTATACAAATCTATATTCTTCATTTGTAGAATATTGTAATAAAATTGACGGACAAATAGATTTATGCGGCCTCTCTCTAGGAGGTATTTTAGCATTAAACTATGCTATTGATTATCCAAATAAGGTAGAAAAATTAGTTTTAATCGGAACACCACATAAAGTACCAAAAGTTATGTTTAGTATTCAAAACATAATATTTAAGTTTTTACCTAAAAAGATTTTTGAAACAATGGCTTTTAATAAAAAAGATACATTTATTTTAGGAAAAACAATGAAGAATTTAGATTTTAGTAATAGAGTGCAAAATATTAAATGCCCAACTTTAATCATTTGTGGGGAAAAAGACAATGCTAATATTAAATCAGCACATTATTTAGCTGAAAATATAGAAAATGCAAAATTAGAAATCATGAAAAATACAGGGCATATCATAAATGAAGAAAGTCCAGAAGAATTAGCAAAAACACTAACAGAATTTTGGAAAGACTAATAAGAAAAATACTTATAAAACAGTTTGAAATATAACTGTTTTATTTTTTAAAAACATTTCGATAAATATCGAAATAACTATTGACATTATTAAAATTAAATAGTAAAATCATTTCGATAAATATCGAAATGATGAAGGTGAATATAATGGGAATGTCAGAAACATTAAAAGCTATATCAGATCCTGTTAGAAGAAACATATTAGAAATGTTAAAAAAAGAAAAAATGACAGCAGGAGATATAGCAAATAAATTTAACTTAACAAACTCAACAGTTTCTTATCATTTATCCTATTTAAAAAAGGCAGATTTGATAAAGGAAGAAAAATATAAAAAGTATATTTACTATAAATTAAATACATCCGTATTTGAAGAAATACTTGTGTGGATTTATCAATTTGGAAAAGATGATGAGAAAGGGGTTAATAACAATGAAGAAAAAAATTGATTGGAAAATTTTAATTATAACAACTTTAATATGTATAGTACCAATAATATTTGGAGTAATTTTATATAAACAATTACCAGAACAAATGGCAGTACATTTTGGATTAAATAATGAGCCTAACAGTTTTGCACCAAAAGAATTTGCGTTGTTTGGTATTCCACTACTTATGACAGCATTGCAAATAATTTGTTGTATATCAAGTGATTGTATGGAACAAAAAAAGCAAAATAAGAAATATATAACCATTTATAAATGGATAATACCTATAATTGGAATGGTATGTTATTTAACAATGTTAGCTTATGGTGCAGGAATTGAATTAGATATGAGAATAATCGTATGTATAACATTGGGAATAATTTTTATGATTATAGGAAATTATATGCCCAAAA
>CAMOBD010000019.1 GCA_946578345.1 uncultured Clostridium sp. | reverse complement strand
TTTTGGGACATTTTCAAAAGTTATTACTTAAGACATTATCATAAATTAATCATAAAAAATAAAAATTTTCAAAAAAACTACTTGTCAAAATTTTACTAATAGTGTAGAATTAAGTTACACTTGTTGAACAAATGAAAGATAAAGGGACTGATATTGATACAATACTAGAAATTACAGGTTTAACTAAAGAAGAAATAGAGAGTTTATAGAATTTAATGTTATATAGAAGAACTATATTGTAAATAAAAATGTTATGAAACTTAAAATTGTTAATTAAAGATTTTGCCCAAAATCTCTTGCAAAAACGACATTAATGTGGTAATATATTTATATTGAAAATAATAAAAACGATGATAAAGGACACGGTAAATATATAGACATCTTACAGAGAGCCAAGCAAGCTGAGAATTGGTAGATAAGGATATATTTATTATCACCTTTTAGTTGCTTAGTCGAACGATGAAATTTGCATCAGTAATTAACAATACTAAATATATACTTTAAATTGATAATGTTGCGAACTATAAAATGTAGTAAATTAAGCCGTACATTCTGCGTTAAAGAAAATGAGAGAAAAGAATTATAACAGTTATCTATTATTTTATATATACCAATAAAATGGAATGGAATTTAGATAGAAAACTGAATAAAATTATAGATACATTCTTTTAAAATAGGTGGTACCGCGGAACTAAAAGCTATTTCGTCCTAGTGATTGAGATAGCTTTTTTGTTGAAAAATGATTAGGAGGAGTTATTCATGAGTGAAGAGAAAAAAGATTATGGAAAAACATTAAATTTGCCAAGTACTGACTTTCCTATGAGAGCGAGCTTGCCAGAAAGAGAGCCACAAATTCAAAAAGATATTTTTGAAAATGGTTTGTATGAAAAGATATTAAAGAAAAATGAAGGCCACAAAACATTTATATTACATGATGGACCTCCATATGCAAATGGAGAAATTCATGCAGGACATGCTTTAAATAAAATATTGAAAGACACTATTGTTAGATATAAATCTATGCAAGGGTATTATGCACCATATATTCCAGGATATGATACACATGGAATGCCTACAGAGAAGAAAGCTATTGAAAAATTAGGATTAGATAGAAGTAAAATACCAGTTACTAAATTTAGAGATACTTGTAAAGAATTCACAAGCACATATAAAGAAATGCAAACAGAGGGCTTCAAAAGACTTGGAGTTCTAGGAGATTGGGAGCATCCTTATGTAACATATGACCCTAAGATGGAAGCAAGACAAATTGGTGTATTTGGAGATATGTACAAAAAAGGATATATCTACAAAGGTTTAAAACCTGTATATTGGTGCACAGATTGCGAGACAGCTTTAGCTGAAGCAGAAATAGAATACAAAGATGTTACAGGAACATCAATATATGTTAAATTCCCAGTTAAAGATGCAAAAGGAAAGTTTGATGAGAAGAATACATTTATAGTAATTTGGACAACAACACCTTGGACACTTCCTGGAAACCTTGCAATTACTATAGGAGAAGATTTCGAATATAGTGTTGTTGAAGTGGAAAAAAGCGAGAACACAGTTGAAAGATATATTATAGCAACAGAACTTGCAGAAAAAGTTATGGAACTTGCTGGAATAAAAGAATATAAAGAAGTAGCTAAATTTAAAGGTAAAGAACTAGAAGGAGTACTTTGTAAGCATCCATTCTTAGATAGAGATTCAGTAGTTATAATGGGTAGCGAAGATACAGTTGATGTACAATTAACAGAAGGTACAGGTGCTGTTCATACTGCTCCAGGATATGGTAAAGAAGACTATTTAGCAGGACTAAAAAATGGGTTAGATATAGTAGTTACAGTTGACGAAAAAGGACATCAAACAGAAGGAGCAGGTCAATTTGCAGGAATGTTCTATGCTAAATCAAATAAAGAAATAACAAAATGGCTAGATGAAAATGGATATCTATTAAAAGCAGTAGACATTGCTCACTCATATCCACATTGTTGGAGATGTAAAAAGCCAGTTATATACAGAGCTACAGACCAATGGTTTGCTTCAGTAGATGGATTTAGAGATGCAGCATTAAAGGCAATAGAAGGAGTAGAATGGATACCTGCTTGGGGAGAAGAAAGAATTGCAAGCATGGTAAGAGATAGAAACGATTGGTGTATTTCTAGACAACGTACATGGGGTGTTCCACTTCCAATATTCTATTGTGAAAAATGCAAAGAGCCATATGTTACAGAAGAGTCAATAAAGAAAATACAAGATATATTTAGAGAAAAAGGCTCAAATGCTTGGTATGACATGTCTGAAGAAGAATTAATGCCAGAGGGCGCAAAATGCACAAAATGTGGACATACTCATTTCAAAAAAGAAACAGATATAATGGACGTATGGTTTGACTCAGGCTCAACTCATCAAAGTGTTTTAGTAGAAAGAGGACTTCCATATCCAGCAGACTTATACCTAGAAGGAAATGACCAATACAGAGGATGGTTCCAATCTTCACTTCTAACAAGTGTTGCAACTAACGGAATAGCACCATATAAACAAGTACTAACACATGGATTTGTTACAGATGGACAAGGTAGAAAAATGTCTAAGAGCCTTGGAAATGGTGTAGCACCAACAGATGTTGCAAATAAATATGGGGCAGATATTCTAAGATTATGGGCACTTTCATCAGATTACACTAGCGAAGTAAGTTTATCAGAAGATATTTTGAAACAAATATCAGAAGTGTATAGAAAAATAAGAAATACAGCAAGATATATACTAGGAAATACTTTTGACTATAACCCAGATGAACCTGTAAACTATGAAGATTTACAAGAAATAGATAAATGGGCACTAACAAGACTTAACAAATTAGTAAAAGAATGTACAGAAAACTATAACAATTACAGCTTTAACAATTGTTATCATGCAATAAATCAATTCTGTGTAATTGATATGAGTAATTTCTATTTGGATATAATAAAAGATAGATTATATACATCTAAAAAGGACTCAGTAGAAAGAAAAGCAGCACAAACAACAATGTATATAATTTTAGATAGCTTAGTAAAAATACTTACACCTATGATTCCATTTACAGCAGAAGAGATTTGGAAAGCAATGAAACATACTGAAAATGAAGAAGTAGAAAGCGTAATGCTTACAGATTTCCCACAAGTAAATGACAAATATGACAATAAAGAAATAGCAGAAAAATGGGATAGAATAATTAAGTTAAAAGATATAGTGGCAAAAGAATTGGAAAATGCAAGAGCTGCTAAGACAATAGGACATTCTTTAAATGCAAAAGTTACAATTTATGCAGAAGACGAACAATACGAGTTTATTAAAGAAAATCTAGAACTTTTACAAACAGTATTTATAGTGTCAGCACTTAGTGTAGAAGAAAATGCTAGAAAAGATGAGGTGAAACTTGGGGTTAAAGTAGAGCAAGCTCCAGGAGAAAAATGCGAGAGATGCTGGATGTATTCAGAGACTGTTGGAGAAGACAAGGAAAATCCAACGATTTGCCATAGATGTAGTGAGAATATTTAATTAGAAGCTCCCTGCGCGGACTTTGAATTACATATCAAAATTTCTTAAGAATCCCTATACTTAAACAATAAATATACTCGTAATTGAAAAGTCGAAAATATTACTATGAATATAGAAAAAATATAAAACTTAAAAACGAAAGGAAAAAAATTAATTGAATAATAAAGGAAAAATTAGGTTAGTAAGCATTATATATGTGATTGCCATAATAGTTATTATTGCAATTGGTGTGAATATTTATTCAGAATATAATTTTTATGATTATGTAAAAGGTGTTCGTGATGAGGGGAGAACCCTTTTCACGAGAGATTCTGAAGTTAAATATTCGAATATGGATAGCTATAAAATAGAAAATGTAGATTATAATGATGCTATGTTTTATAAAACTATTGCAGTAGAGCCTAATACTGCATATAAAGTAACCTGCATGGTGAAAACAGAAAATGTAGAAAATGAAGAAGGCAAGATTATTGGAGGGGCTCAGATTGCTATAAATAATACAACTGAGTGTTCTGAAGCAGTGACTGGGACTACTGATTGGACTGAGCTTACCTTTATGTTTAATTCAAATAATAGAACTAGTGTAGAGCTTGGCTTTAGACTAGGGGGATATGATGAATGTAGTAAAGGTACAGCATGGTTTTCTGATTTTTCTATAGAAGAAGGTGCAATAGATACAGATACAAATTGGAACATGGCATGTTTCTTTATAGAAAATCTTGATGTGGATGTAAATGGAGAAAATATAAACATAAGTATGTCATCTCAAGATATGTCTACAATGCGAAGCAATATGGAAAGACTAAAAAACACAATAGGAAATTTAAGTGGAAATAAAATGTCTATTACTTATGATGTAATAAATATAGAAGAGCCACTAACAACACTTTCTTATGATGAAGAAAATAAATATTATGCAGGACCAAAGGATGTGTACCCATTAATAAATGAATATATAGAAGAAAATGAGTATGATTATATTTATGTTGTAGTAAGACTTGGAGACCTAGCAGTAAGCGATGAATTAGTAAGTGATTGGATTGGACTTCGGAGCAATGGAGTACAATCAAATAGGCTACTCTAACATTAGACTACCAAGCGATAGAAATAGTAGTTTATATAAGTATTCAAGTAACAATACATTTCCACAAGAAGTTCTTTTACATGAATTTTTACACACATTAGAAAGAAATGAACAAGAAAATGGAAATGATATAGCTGAGCTTCATGATAACAATATTTATGGATATCAGGAACAAAGAACAAATGGATTAGAAAATTGGTATAGAGCATACATGCAAAATAATATACAGAATGCACCAGGCAAAGGACTTACAGATTTTGCATATTCATCAAAACCAATACATGAAAGCAATTTTGAGTATTCAGTTAGGCTTGATTATTTAGATGAGCCAGATAATATATTGGAGGAAGTGTCAAGCATAATTAAGAGAGTAGGGGCGCTGTTCACAAATTTAAAAAATCAAACTAATAGTCTCGAAGAACATTAAAAAAGCATTTCGAATATGTCGGTCAAGCTGATTTTCACAGGACTTCTAAAGAAATTTTGGTAGCGCCCTCAAAAGGGTTCGAGATTCCCTACCAAAATTTCTTAAGAATTCCTATGTTCAAATCACATTCCATTCCATATTCTTATACTTTTTTAATTGTTTTCGAGACTAACAGGAAATAAAATTTATGAACATCAAAATAGAAAAGGGGCAAAGTAATGAATGTATCAGATTTTAATTATGATTTACCAGAAGAATTAATAGCACAAGTACCAATAAAAAAGAGGGATGAATCTAGACTTATGGTGCTTGATAGAGAAAAACAAACAATAGAACATAGAACTTTTAAAGATATAATAGAATATTTAGAGCCAGGAGACTGCTTGGTAAGGAATAACACAAAAGTTATTCCGGCTAGAATTTATGGAAAAAAAGAAACTGGTGCAAATGTAGAATTCTTGCTATTGAATAATATAGAAGGAGATATTTGGGAGACAATAGTAAGACCAGGAAATAAATTACATGTAGGAACAAAAGTGATTTTTGGAGATGGAATTTTAAAAGCTGAGATTTTAGATATAATGACTGGAGGAACTAGAAAAGTTAAATTTGAATACACAGGAATTTTCAATGAAATATTGGACAAGATAGGACTAATGCCACTTCCACCATACATACATGAAGAGTTGAAAGAAAAAGATAGATATCAAACAGTGTATGCAAAATATAATGGCTCAGCAGCAGCTCCAACAGCAGGGTTACATTTCACAGAAGAATTGCTACAAAAAATAGAAGCAAAGGGAATAAAAATAGCAAATGTAACATTACATGTTGGAATAGGAACATTTAGACCAGTTAAAGAGGAAAAAGTAGAAGACCATGAGATGCATTCAGAACATTTTTATATAAAGCAAGAAGATGTAGATAAAATAAACGAAACAAAAAAACAAGGCAAAAGAGTAATTGCAGTAGGTACAACTTCATGTAGAGTGTTAGAAACAATTGCAGATGAAAATGGAATGGTAAAGGAAACAGAAGGAGACACACAAATATTTATATATCCAGGTTACAAATTCAAATGCTTGGATGGACTAATTACAAATTTCCATTTACCACAATCAACATTATTAATGCTTGTCTCAGCACTAGCAGGAAGAGACTTTATACTTAAAGCATACAATGAGGCAGTAAAGGAAAAGTATAGATTCTTTAGCTTTGGAGACGCAATGCTTATTAAGTGAGTTTTGTCGTTTTAGGGACAGACCTTTTGGCGACATTTCGTTTATGGACAGGCTTTATTAATAAACGGTTAAATTTGACAAATAAGACTAGATATGATATTATGGTAACTGTAATACATTAATTGTATTACTTAGAGTATTAAATAATACTCTAATACCACGTTGAATTTATAGAAAGGAGGGAGTACTATGACCAGAATGGCACGAACTAATTACTGGAATCCTAGTGTAAAGTACATTGGGAAGAATTCCGCGCAAAACTTTATGAAGTCTGCAAAGGCTAAGTTGGTTGGCGCAGGAGTTCGAGTGGTTGCTGCTGACTGTTCTTGTAACTGCTCAAGCGGTTGCTCGGCGTGCAGTAGTTCTTGCGGTTCTTGTACGTCTTGTAGTACCTCGTGCAGATAATGCAGTTGTACTAACAATGCGCATTGTCGACAGCACACATTGAGTTCAACAGTGGAGGCATCTCTTTTTGAGATGCCTCCAAAACTAGAAAAGGAGGATTAAGATGGCTAATAGGACAAAATTTAGTATGCAGTGGCATATCACAGACAGATGTGATCAACGGTGTAAACATTGTTACATCTATGAAGGCAAGGATAAGGAATGCAGTCTTGAGTTAGGACTGAACACCCTTGAATGTATTCTGGATAACTTCATCGAATGCTGTGATAAGTTAGACAGAGATTCGTTTCTTGTAATAACAGGCGGCGATCCGCTACTATATGCAAGAATTTGGGAATTTTTACAATTGTTGAAGAATAGGAATTTGAAATTTGCGCTTCTCGGTAATCCGTTTCATTTGAACTACAAAGTTATTAGAAGTTTGGAAGAATTGGGCTGCGTTAATTTTCAAATGTCTTTAGACGGATTACGAGATACTCACGATTTTATACGCAAACCAGGTTCATTTGATGCAACTTTGGATGCTTTGAAGTATTTCGAAGGAAGTCAGATTAATACTGCAATAATGACAACAGTGTCTAAAACAAACATTGAAGAAATTCCTGATTTAGTAGATATTGTCGTTAAATACAGGGTAAACAATTTCGCCTTTGCAAGGTATTGCCCCAGTTCAGACGATCTGGATTTAATGGTATCGCCTGAAGAGTATAGAAATTTCCTTGATAAAATGTGGGAAAAGTATATGCAATATCAAGAGGGAGACACACGGTTTGCATTGAAAGACCATCTTTGGAGACTGTATCTTTATGAGAAGGGATTGTTTAATCCAAATGAAATTGACAACCCAAATGATCTCATCCTTGATGGATGCCACTGTGGAATTACTCATATTACAACATTAGCAGATGGAACGGTATATGCTTGTAGACGAAGCGAAACACCTGTTGGAAAAGTTCCTGAACAGTCATTTTACGATATTTTTCTGAGTGATGAAATGGAACAATATCGTCAATATGATAAGTTCGAATATTGTTCAAAATGTGAACTTAGGAATTTTTGCAGAGGATGTCCTTCTGTTGCAAAATGTGTAACTGGTAATTTCTACGCAAAAGATCCTCAGTGCTGGAAAAAGTTTTAAAAGGCACAAAAGGAGAGTGAAAAAAATAAAATTTTCACTCTCTTATTACTTTTGTTGAATTAATATGATATAATATGAATTGATAACGAAAGGAACGAAAATATGAGAAATATAGAAAAATATTATAAAAATACAGAAAATGCTGCACCACATCCCTTAGTAAAAAAAATTATAAATATGGGTATAAAACCAGACTTTGCTGTTGATTTGGGCTGTGGTGCTGGTAGAGATACTATATATTTATTGCACAATGGATGGAAAGTGCTAGCAGTAGATAAAGAAGATACAAAAGAATCTATCCTAAAAAAATTAAATGATAAAGAGGTAGAGAGATTTTCTTTTAAATGTCAGTCTTTTGAAGATATAGAAATAGAAAAAAATAATTTATTAATAGCTAATTTTAGTATTCCATTTTGTAATAAAGACTATTTTAACAAGTTCTGGGAAAAGATAGCGGATAGCATTTTAAAAGGACGGATATTTTATTGGGAATTTTTTTGGTTTAAATGATTCATGGGTAAATATAAAAAAACAAATGGTATTTTTATCCAAGAAACAAGTATTAGATTTATTTAAAGATTCTTTTGAAATAATAGAATTTAGTGAAATTGAAAAAGATGCGATAACAGGCTTGGGAAAGATGAAACACTGGCATATTTATAACATTATAGCTAAGAAAAAGTAATATTAAAATTTATTAATAGAGGAGGAAAAATGAAACCAGCAGTAACATACGAACTACTACATGTAGATAAAAATTCAGGTGCTAGAAGAGGAATTGTGCATACACCTCATGGAGATATACAAACTCCAGTGTTTATGCCAGTTGGAACACAGGCAACTGTTAAGTCTATGACGCCTGAAGAATTAAAAGAAGTAGGAGCTCAAATAATTTTATCAAATACATATCATCTATATCTAAGGCCTGGACAAGATATTGTTAAAGAAGCGGGTGGTCTTCATAAGTTTATGAATTGGGACAGACCAATTCTTACTGATAGTGGAGGTTTCCAAGTTTTTAGCCTAGGTCCACTTAGAACTATTTCAGAAGAAGGTGTTGAGTTTAAGTCTCATTTAGATGGAAGTAAGCACTTTTTTTCTCCTGAAAGTGTTATGAAGACAGAAGAAGATTTAGGCGCAGATATAATTATGGCTTTTGATGAGTGCGTGGAATATCCTGCAAGCTATGAATATACAAAACAGTCTATGGAGAGAACAACAAGATGGGCTAAGCGTTGCAAAGATGCTCATAAGACAGAAAATCAAGCTCTTTTTGGAATTATACAAGGTGGCTTTTATGAAGATTTAAGAGAGCAAAGTGCAAAAGATTTGATAGATTTAGACTTGCCTGGATATGCAATAGGTGGAATTAGTGTGGGAGAGCCAAAAGAAGAGTTCCTAAAAATGCTTTATTACACAGCTCCTTTAATGCCTGAAAACAAACCAAGGTATCTAATGGGAGTAGGAACACCAGATTATTTGATAGAAGCTGCACTTGCAGGAATTGATATGTGTGATTGTGTTCTTCCAACAAGAATTGCAAGAAATGGTACTGCAATGACATGGAACGGAAAAGTTGTAGTAAGGAATGCAACATATGAAAGAGACTGGCGGTCCACTTGATCCAGAATGTGATTGTTATGCTTGCAAAAACTACAGTAGAGCATATATCAGACATCTTATTAAAACAAATGAAATTTTAGGTGTAAGATTATTGTCAATTCATAACATAAACTTCTTGACTAAATTGATGGAAAAGGTTAGAATAGAGATAGAGCATGATAATTTATTAAAATTCAAAGAAGAATTTTATAAAAAGTACGGTTACACAAAAGAATAAGGGAGGTTAAGGTTGAAAAATAATTAGAATTTTGACGTTGTCAAACTTCATTTGAAATTTAATCAACGTACACAAAGTACGCCTCATAAATTTCAAACTTGTTTTCCTAGTCAAAATTTAATTCTTTTCCAACCAGGTTTGTGCCCAAGGAAAGGAATGATAAATATTTATGAATCTAATTGAAAATGAGGAATTAATTGCAAAAAACAAAAAAACAAAAATGATAATGGTTATTATAATTGTCTTAATTTTATTATTACTAGTAGTTTGTGGCGTATTGTTATACTTAATAAATGTACAACAAAAAAACACACTAAAACTAAATATTGATGGTAAAAGCACAAATTTTGCAAGTGATGTATTTGTAATAGAAGATGGAAAATTATATATTGGGATAAGAACTTTTGGAGAAATGATGGGATACGAATCTCATAATGCAGATTATAAAAATAGATATTCAGAAGATACAACAAACTGCTATATAAACAATGCAAATGAAATTGCTTCATATTCTTTGAATTCAAATACAATGTATAAAAAGGCTACCAATAATGAGGATTATGAATATTTCGATTTGGAGGAACCTGTTAGATTAATAAATGATAAGTTATATACAACAATAGAAGGAATGCAAATTGGTACAAATAGTATGATACAATATGATGCTAATAATAATCAAATAACAGTGTATTCACTAGATTACATAGTATCTCGTTATGCAGCAAGCTTTACAAATGCAGCAATAGCAGATGAAAAAGCTGATTTTAATAACAAAAAGGCTTTAAGATACAATCTTGTTGTAATAACTAACACAGATGGATATTATGGAGTATGTGACTCACAAGGAAAAGAAATAATTGGAACAAAATATACGAGCATAAGTTTTAAAGAAGATAGCCAAGAATTTACTGTTACAACAGATGATGGAAAAATGGGAATACTTTCATCAGACGGAACAACAAAAATTGTACCAAATTATGATGAAATAAAGCAAATTAGTAAAGATTTAAATTATTATTTAGTAAGCAATAATGAAAAATGTGGTGTAATAAATCATAATGGAAATATTGTAATACATTTAGAATATGATAATATTGGTATAGATGAATCAAGATTCGGTACAAATGGGATAGAGAGTCCATATATACTATTTGACAATTGTATACCTGTAGAGCAAAATGACAAATGGGGAATATTTGATATAAATGGAAACTTGATAGTCCCTGTTGAATATGATGAGGTCGGATGTGTAACAAGTACTCAATCAAATAGTGTTAATAATAATGTATTAGTAATTCCACAATATGAGGCAATTGTATTAGGAAAAGAAGAAAAATATAAAATTATTAATTCTTTAGGAGAAGAATATGTACCGTTACGCTTAGATTCTGTATACTCTGTTACAACAGCTGGAAAAGATAATTATTACATGACATTTACAATACAAGAAGAACAAGATGGAAAAATGGTAGATAAGACAGAAACTTATAACATAGATGACTATTTTGAGCAAGTTTTGCATATAACAAATAAGACAGAAGGAGAAACAGCAATAGACACTAACACATTACAAGATACTAATACTGTGCAAGACACAAATACTACATCAACAGGAACAACTGTAAATGATACTACACAGCTTGGTTCGCCAGAACAAGGTGGAACTACACCAGAGGCACAAAATAGTGTGGAAGGCACTGGAGTACAAGCTAATGTGGCGTAAATTTTAATATTAAAGTTACAATTACGGTTGATTATAGAAAAAGCTAAAAACAATTAAAAAAGTTCTAAACTAATTTACAACGCATATAAATTTAATAAGAAATAAACCTCTATAATATAAAATAGAGGTTTTTAATTTGAAATTTATTGAGTCTGCAATGACTCGAATGGAGGATGTATGGGGATTACAAATATAAATTCTGTAAAGAAAATGGAAGAGATAACAAAAGAAAAGAGTAATTCTAATTTGATAAAGATAATTAAAGGCAGTGTTATAGCTATAGTATTAAGTTTAATATTCTTAACAATATATGCAGCAATATTATCATTTACTAGTGTATCGGAAACAACCATGGTTCCGGTAGTATTGGTGTTAACAGGAATAAGTATTTTAATAGGAAGTTCAATGAGTAGTATTAGTATAAAAAGGCAAGGAATAATAAATGGAGGATTGGTAGGATTAATATATGTGCTATTTTTATACGTAGTATCAAGCATTGCAGGAATTGGGTTTGGATTAAATATGAATGCAATTATAATGCTTATAGTTGGAGTTATAACAGGAATGATTGGTGGAGTAATTGGAGTGAATATAAAGTGAAAGTGCCATTGGGGAAAGACCCCATTGGCACCAAATTTTTTCACAAATTTTACCAAAATAGTTGATATTTTTGATGATTTAGGATAAAATCATAAGGTACATCAAATATGAAAGGAATATTAAAATAGTATGATAACTTATGATGATGTTAGAAACAACATTGAAGTAAAAGCATTGGTCGAAGGGTCGCAAAAGCAGCTTAATGCTTTAGGTTATACAGAACATTCTGTAAGACATGTTACAATGGTTGCAAATCGTGCTGCTGAAGTGCTAGAAACTTTAGGATATCCAGAAGAGAGAATAGAGCTTGCAAAGATTGCTGGATATATGCATGATATAGGAAATTGCGTGAATAGAGTTGACCATGCTCATACTGGTGCAATTCTTGCATATCAAATTTTAAAAGGTATGGGAATGGATGCAGAGAAAAGAACAGAAATAATGATGGCAATCGGAAATCATGATGAGCAGACAGGGACAGCAGTAAGTGATATTTCAGCAGCTCTAATTTTAGCGGACAAGTCAGATGTGCATAGGTCAAGGGTTGTTAATAAAAATATTTCTACTTTTGATAAACATGATAAAGTAAATTATGCTGTTACAAATGCAGATTTTAAGATAAGTAAAGAGGAAAGAAAAGCAAGTTTAAATCTTACAATTGACACAAATATTTCACCAGTTTTGGATTATTTTGAAATATTTATGGACAGGACTATGATGAGCAAACATGCAGCAAAATACTTAGGCATTTGGTTTGAGCTAATTATCAATGATACTAAATTATTATAGGGAAGGAATGTAGCAAAATGAATAGAAGATTAAAAATAGCATTAATAATATTGTTAATTATACTTGTATCAATGATTTCTTTTGTAGGAATTTTTGTACAAGATACTAAATTTATGAGAAATATACTTCCAGAATATCAATTAGGAATGGACTTAGCAGGTTATAGAACTATTTCTATAGCAGTAAATGATGGAACAGAAACTATATATTATGACAAAGACGGAAACCAAGTTGATACAGAAGCTGAAGATGGGACAAGTGAAGAAGTTCCTATAAATAGTGAGGAAGTACTAACTGGGGAAAATTATCAGAAAACAAAACAAATAATAGAAGACAGATTGTTAGACTTAGGAATAACTGAATATTTAGTAAGATTAAATGAAGATAATGGAACTATAACAGTTCAAATTCCAGAAGATGATATGACAGATACTGCTTCACAATTTTTGTATACACCGGGTAAATTTACAATAGAGGATGAAGATGGAAATGTCCTTATGGATAATTCTAACTTAGAAAGAGTTCAAATTGGATATGGACAATCTAGTTCGACAACTACAGCAGGAACAACAGTGTATATAAATTTTGTATTTAATGAAGATTCAGTAGAAAAATTTAAAGAAATAACTAATACCTATGTAGAATCAACTGATGAAGAAGGTAATGATACTTCAAAGGAGATTAGTTTAAATATAGATGGAAGCGCTTTAATAACAACGAGTTTTAATCAAGAAATATCAAATGGTATACTACAATTATCTATGGGAACAGCAACAGATAATGAAACATTTAATTCATATCTACAACAAGCATCGAATATAGCAATACTTTTGAATAATGGACCAATGGATATTGAATATACTGTAGACCAAAACAGATATATTAAATCAGATCTAACATTAGAAAACATGTTAATCCCTGCAATTATAGTGGGAGTGATTTTAGTAATTGCATTCTTATTCTTAATTATAAGATATAAAAAATTAGGATTATTAGCAGTATTTTCATTCATAGGTTATGTTGCACTTTTACTAATATTAATAAGGTATACAAATGTAATAATTACAATAGAAGGAATTTTTGGAATAATTATATCAGCAATACTAAATTATATTTTGCTAGTGTATATATTAAATGTTTTAAGAAAAACTGAGAAAGATGTAGTAGAATATAGAAAAGCATATAACAAATCTATGGTATCTATGATATTAGTTTTAGTTCCAGCTCTAATAATTGGTATTGTACTATGTTTTGCTAATTGGCTTCCAGCATTTAGTTTTGGAATGGTAACATTCTGGGGAGTACTCTTAATAGCATTGTATAATGCTACTGTGACGAGGGTGCTAGCTTTAAATAGCATAGTTGGTAAATAATTACGTTTTGGCGTTGTTAAACTTTGCTGCAAAAATCCTCAGCGTACACAAAGTACGCTTCCGGTTTTCTTGCTCGTTTGCCTAGCCAAAACAGAAATTATTTACCAACAGTGAGAATGTTTGTAGAAAGGAAAGATGTTAAATGAAAAAAATAATATATGCTATATTAATTTTAATAATAATTGCTGGAATAATTATAATCCCAACTATTGGATTAAGAGCAGATATAATATATAGCGAAAATGTAGAGCTTGATGTGTATGTTGGAGAAACCTTTGATAGAAAAGATATAGAAAGTATAGTAAGTGAAGTATTTCCAGACGAAAGAGTAATAATTCAAGAAATAGAAATGTTTAATGATATGTTTTCTTTAACTTTGCAAGATAACAGGTCAGAGGATGAGTTAAATACAAAAATAGAAGAGTTGAATAACAAAATTAATGAAAAATATGGAACAGAAAATACAGTTGATGACATTAGTGTTACTCACAATTCAAGAATAAGATTATCTGACATACTAATTCCATATGTAGTAACCATAGGAATTAGTGTAGTAGTTATCCTTGTATTTGTAGGAGTTAGATATAGAAAATTGGGAGTAATAAGAACTTTAATAACATATTTATTGTCAATTGGTGCATCTGAATTACTTTTATTAAGCATCATTGCAATTACAAGATTTCCAATAAACAGATTAGTTATACCAGTAGGACTTGTATTATTTGTAATTGTGGTTACAATATTGGCTTTAAAAATGAAAGCAAATTGGCAAAATTAGCAATTGAAGAGACTAGTAAAAAAGCATGAATTGTTTGTTACTATTTAAATACATACATATTCACTGGCTTTACATTTTAATATAAGAAAATAACACAAAATTAAAAAATTCTAGTATTATATAATATGATACTAGAATTTTTTTGTGTGTTCAAAAAGGAAGTGATAAATAATGTTTAGAAAAATAAAAGAAATACTATATAGAAGTTTTGAAAATAAAGAAATTTCGTATAAAAAAATGAATGAAATTATGAAAAATGGTACAACATATTTAATAGATGTTAGAAGCAAGCAAGAATATAATAAAGGACATTTGGATGGAGCTATAAATATTCCTGTGTTTGATATTGAAAGAGAAATTCAAAATTTGGTCAAAAATAAGAGTGTATCCATTATTGTATATTGTTCTAGTGGAGGCAGAAGTAGACAAGCAAAGGAAATCTTAGATAGACTAGGCTATGAAAATGTGTACAATTTGAAAGCTACAGATTTGAATTTATAAATATTTTGCTTCAATCACATTTATAAAAAAATAGAATAAAATATGTATATCTAATAAGGATTTAGTAGATAATAAGAAAAGTGGAAAGGAGAAATTTCTAAATGAAGTCATATTGTATAAAAACAGATAACAAAAAAATAATAGAATATCTACTAAATAAAATTTCGAAATTAGATTTTTCAGATATATATTATTGTAATAAATCATTTAAGATATACGATAATGTGATAATGCATTATAAAGGAAATAACTTGCAAAGGTTTGAAAATATAGTATCTGATATTGTGACAGATGCTATAATAGAATTTTACCAAGAAAAAATCATAAAAAGAATAATTAATGTTAATTATTTTTACTTTGATGAATTTGAAAGAAATATAATACTGGAAAATTGTTATGAGTTTATTAAGCAAGAGAATAGTGAACTTAAAGAAAAAGTTTTTTTGAGTATAAAAAAATATATAAAAGAAAACAGAAATATTGTGATTGAGGGCTTAGCAAATTTTAGGATAAATGAATATATTAAAGAAATTGATAATGTGGTCGATATGGCTGTTAATAAATATATTATAGAAAAAGAATATAAAGAATTTATAAATCTTCTTAAAATATATGTCAATTCAAGTCGGGAGTAAGACAGATGTTTTACATTTGATTTATATGAATGGAGAATCCATATTACTTGATAAAGATAAGAATATAGTTCAGGAAGACACAAATATAAATAATGCAAAATACTTGTCAGATATAACGTTTTCATCAAACGATATAGCGCTTAACACTTTATTAAGTATGTTACCAAAAAGAATAGAAATTCATGTAATAGATAAAGAGGATGAATTTATAAATACTTTAAAATTAATTTTTGAAAATAGGATAGAAATATGTAGTGAATGTGGTATTTGTAGGACATATAAAATGCTAAATAGTGTAAAAATTAGCAAGTGATATTTACTATTCCTTTTAATTGTGATAAGATATAAATGCAAAAAACATATTAGAAGGGATAGTAATATTTATGGAAAATGAAAAAAAGTTAGTAACAATATTGGTGCCAGCATATAATGAGCAAGAAGTATTGCATATGCTATATGACAGGCTAAAAAAGCTAATGGATGAAAATACTAAATATGATTTTGAAATTTTATTCGTAAATGATGGAAGCAAAGATAATAGCTTGAAAATAATGCAAGAATTAAGAGAAAAAGATAAGAGAGTATGTTATTTGAATTTGTCTAGAAATTTTGGAAAAGAAACTGGAATGATTGCAGGATTAGATTATAGCAGAGGAGATGCAGTAATTATAATTGATGCAGACCTTCAAGATCCACCAGAGCTTATTCCAGAAATGCTTAAATATTGGGAAGAAGGCTATGACGATGTATATGCTAAGCGTCGTTCAAGAAAAGGAGAAAGTTGGCTTAAGAAATTTACATCTACAATGTATTATAAAGTATTGCAAGCATTTACAAAAATACAAATACAAAAAGATACAGGCGATTTCAGATTACTAGATAGGAGATGTGTGGAAGCATTAAAATCAATGAGAGAATCTCAAAGATATACAAAAGGACTATTTAGCTGGATAGGATACAACAAAAAAGAAATTTTGTATGACAGAGACCCAAGAGCTGCGGGAAAAACAAAATGGAATTATAAGAAATTAGTTGACTTGTCAATAGATGGAATAACATCTTTTACAACATCTCCACTTAGATGGTCTGCAATTATAGGAGTCATAGTTTCTATTGTAGGTTTTATCTACATGCTATACATTATTATAAAAACAATAGTCTCTGGAGTAGAAGTACCAGGTTATGCATCAACAATGGTTGTAATATTGTTCTTAGGAGGAATACAGTTAATATTCTTGGGGGTAATAGGCGAATACCTAGGACGAGCATTTTATGAAACAAAAGGAAGGCCATTATATTTTATCGAGAGATACAATGAGACAAAAGAAACAAATAAGAATTTAAATGAGCCAAGAAATTTGCTATGAGAAATTTTGCAACAAAGGGGACGGAGCATTTGTTTCAAAAATGAAACATTGGGGACACACCTAATTTCTAATATCAAGAAATATAGCAGGTGTGTCCCTTTTGTTGCAAAAATGAAACAAACGCTCCGTCCCCTTTGTTGCAAAAAAAATTCAAAATTTCAGTAGCATTTTTGTAATCGTTGTGATATAATAGAACAGTGAGATTTTTAAGAGAGAAAGGATTTGATTATTTATGCCAAGAAAAACAAAAATTATTTGTACATTAGGGCCAGCAGTAGATGCACAAGAAATGATGGAAGGGCTAATAAAAGCAGGAATGAATGTTGCTAGATTTAACTTTTCTCATGGGGATTATGAGGAACAAGCATCAAGAATTGAGACTTTTAAGAAAGCAAGAGCTGCAGTAGGGTTACCAGTTGCAATGCTTCTTGATACAAAAGGTCCAGAAATTAGAATTGGAAAATTTGCTACAGGAGAGGCAAATTTAAAAGCTGGAGAAACATTTACACTACTAAATGAAGATGTTGATGGAGATGATACAAAAGTATCAGTTACATATAAAAATTTATATAATGAAGTTTCAGTAGGAACTAGAATACTTATCAATGATGGATTAATAGAAGTTATTGTTGAAAAAATCGATGGAAAAGATGTTGTATGTAGAGTTCAAAATGGTGGTAGATTAACAAATAAGAAGAGTATTAATATACCAAACTCAAAAATACAATTACCAAGCATGACAGAAAAAGATAAATCAGATATCATATTTGGTATAAAAAATGGATTTGATTATATTGCTGCATCATTTATAAGAAGAGCTGAAGATGTTAGAAATATCAAAAAAGTTCTAAAAGAAAATGGTGGAGAATACATAAAAGTTATTTCTAAAATAGAAAACAGAGAAGGTATAGATAATTTTGATGAAATACTTGAAGTTTCTGATGGAATAATGGTAGCTAGAGGAGATTTGGGTGTTGAAATTCCTATGGAAGAAGTTCCAATTAGACAAAAAGAATTCATAAAGAAATGTGGAAAAGCAGGAAAGCCAGTTGTAACAGCAACACAAATGTTAGAGTCTATGGTAAATAACCCAAGACCAACAAGAGCAGAAGTTAGCGATGTTGCTAATGCAATTTATGACCAAACAAGTGCAATAATGCTTTCTGCAGAATCAGCAGCTGGAAAATATCCAATCGATTGTGTAAAAACAATGGATAAGATAGCTAGATCAATAGAAAGTTCAATAAATTATTGGAAGAGATTTAGAAATGGAGATTTCCCAATACTTGAAAAAGATTATGAGTTTAATTTAAATTATTCTACTTGTATGACTGCAATGAACTTAGAGACAAAAGCAATATTTGCATATACAGATACAGGAAGAACAGCAATGAACTTAGCCGGATTTTTGCCAAAATGCCCAATCTATGCTATAACAGCAAATGAAGAGGTAGCAAAACAACTTGCTTTAGTTTGCAATGTTAATCCAATTTTAGTAGAAAGAAAAGATAGCATTGATGATATGTTACAAGCTGGAGTAGAAAAGGCAAAAGAAGTTGGAATTCTAGAAAAAGGAGAACTAATTGCTATAGCAGGAGGAGCTTCTATACTAGATGGACAACATTCAGAAATGAACAAAACAATAGGTGGAATTTTAAGAGTTGAATAGCCTTATTTAAACTCGAGCAGATGCGACGAAGCATTTACTCGAGTTTAGTCATTAGTTACTTCTATTAAATTATATGTTACTAGAAAGAATAATTGAAGAATAAGAGGGACACACTAAAAAGTGCTAAACTTAAAGAGGTGTGTCCCTTTTGTTGCAAAAATGAGACAAATGCTCCGTCCCCTTTGTTTCACATTTCACATAAAGCAATCATATTATGTAATATAACATATGAATAGGAGGAAGGAATATGTATAACAGATTCAGAAGAGGCAATTGGATGTATAACAACAATCAAGTATTAGAAAATGTATGTGACAATGTTTCAAATTATGATGATAATAGTTGTTGCAATATGGATGATTGCTATATGAATGAATATGATTGTGGTTGTGGATTTGATGAAGAAGAAAATGTATTTCCATCTAATCCAATGCTTGCACAAAGTTATGTGCCAATTCAAACATTAGATAAAACTTTCACGCCTTGCTGTGGACTTAAAAATGGAACAATTTTCCCAGAGCTAGTTAGCCCATATGAGCCATGCGACAGTATGAAATTTATAAACTATCTTAGAGGAAGAAACGAAATAGGAGAGGGGTGTAATGGATAATGGAATATAATGAAGATAATAGAAATTGTATGTATAACATGGAAAATGACTGCCAATATACTCCACAAGGAATAAATGCAGCATTTGGATATAACACAGCTTCAATTAATGATAATATGAATTGTTGCAATAGCTGTAATCAAGAAGAATGCATGCAAAACAGAAATAGGGTAAGAGCTGATATGATGAAACAAATAAAATGTTTAAGTTTTGCTGTTGTTGATATTGCACAATATTTGGATACTCATCCAAACGATAGAAAGGCTATATGCTTACACAAAGAATATTGTAATCAATTAGAAGATTTAAAGGATAAATATCAAAGAATATTTGGGCCACTTAGTATCTATTATCCATGCAATAAATGGAGATGGCTAGAAGAACCATGGCCTTAGTTCATTTTGGGAGTAAATAACTATCTATCATTTTTAAAATCCTAAAGTTATTGGGGTTGTAAGAATATATAAGGAATAGGAAAAACAAAATAAAAAATTGAGTAGATACCTACTCTTTTTTTATTGGAAAAATTATATTAAAACAAAAAGGAGACATTTTAATTTGAGTTTAGTGCTAGATATACAGAAAAAAGAATGTGAAATAATTGAAAGAAAAGTAAATAAACCTGAAGATGTTTTTAATCTAGAAGAAGTACAAGAAATAAAAGATGCTATACAAGAGCATTTCTTATTTTTGGGATTAGATAGAGTTAATAACATTAGAAATATAAGCTTATTGGGAATTGGAACAAGTTCTCATATAGAAATTGATGTTAAATATATTGTAAGAACAGCTTTAGTAACTGCAAGTGATAGGGTAATCTTGGTACATAATCATCCATCAAATTCACTTGAGCCAAGTTTACAAGATAAGGAAATATCAAATATTTCTAATCAATTATTAAAGGCATTTAATATTAGATTATTAGATCATATTATTGTAAGTGAAAATTCTTATGTTAGTATGGAGTCTTTAAAACTTATTAATGATAAATATGAAAGTGAAAGAACTAAACTGCTTGATAAGATAACAGTTATAGAAGAAAATATCAAACTTAAAGATGAAATAGTTAGATTGAACAAAGAATTAAAAAAATATAGAAAAATGGAAAAAGATACAGAAGATGAGTACGAGTAATATGTCTAATAAAAAAATAAAAAGCCACAGAATCGATTCTGTGCCGAATTAAAAATAGAAATGGAGGAATTTATAAGATGAAAAATTACAAAAATTATTTTTTAACAAGTGAAAGTGTAACGAAAGGTCATCCAGACAAAGTAGCAGATTTGATTTCTGATAGTATATTGGATGAATATTTAAGGAAAGATAAAAATTCAAGAGTGGCTGTTGAAACTATGCTATCAAATGGTAAAGTTACAGTAGCAGGACAAGTAAGTTCAAACGGTCAGGTAGATATTGAGAAGGTAGTACGAGATACATTAAAAAAAGTAGGTTATGATGATGCAGAAAATTCTATGGATTACAGCAAATGTAAAATAGAGATAAACCTAACAAAACAAAGTGAAGATATTGCTTTAGGAGTAGATGATGGTGGAGCAGGAGATCAAGGAATTATATTTGGCTATGCTACAGATGAGACAGAAGAATATATGCCGTATCCAATTATATTAGCACATAAACTATCTAAAAAGATTGATGAGGTTAGAGAAAATAATATTTTGCCATATTTAAAATCAGATGGTAAGGTACAAGTTACAGTTGAGTATGTAAATGATACACCAATTCGAATAGATACTATTTTGATTTCAGTACAACATTCAAAAGAGATAGAATTAATCCAGTTACAAAAGGAAATATTAGAAAATGTGATTTTAGAGACAGTAGATCCAGAAATGTTAGATATTGAAACAAAATTCTATATAAATCCAACAGGTAGATTTGTAATAGGAGGTGCTATTGCTGATACTGGACTTACAGGAAGGAAAATAATAGTAGATACTTATGGGGGAATTGCAAGACATGGAGGAGGAGCGTTTTCAGGGAAAGATGGAACAAAAGTAGATAGGTCTGGAGCATATATGTTAAGACATATAGCAAAAAATGTTGTTGCAAATGGTTTAGCAAGAAGGTGTGAAATTCAAATGTCTTATGGAATAGGAATAAATAAACCAATATCTTTATACATTGATTGTTTTGGAACAAACAGAATAGCTGAAGGATTAATTATAAAATTAATAAAAGAGAGGTTTGATTTGACACCCCAAGAAATTATTAATTATTTAAAACTAAAAGAGCCTATATATTCAAAAACCACTAATTATGGTCATTTTGGTAGAAAAGGATTTACTTGGGAAGAATTAATACAAATATAAGTAAAATTTGAATAAGAGTTGTATAAAGTTTGAACGAGAGTTAATATAACACAAACTTTATATAAGCTCTTTTTTATTTGGGAGGAGAATGTAAAGTGTACATTTTTATTTTAATAGCAGTAGCAATGTTAAGCTCATTTGCTACATTAATAATACATTGTTGTCTGATTATAGGAAAGGAAAGTGATAAACAGTGGGAGGAAGAAGTGATTATGAAGAAAGAAAGCAAAAAAGAATAGAAAGGTATAAGATACTATCTGAAAAGGCAAAAGAACGATCTAATCAATATATGAATTCAAGTGCAAATAAAACGCTAGAAAGAATACCATTAGGACAACCTATTTTAGTTGACCATTATTCTGCAAAAGGACATAGAAATTTACTAGAGAGAGCTCAAAACAATATTAATAAATCTATTGAAGAAGATAAAAAAAGTGTATTTTATAGTAATAGAGCAAAAACAGCAGAAAATAGTAAAGTGATATATAGTGATGATCCAAGAGCAATTGAAAAGCTAAAAGAAAAGTTAGAAAGATTAGAAAATGAAAGAAATTCAATAAAAGCAAGAGAACATTATAAGTGGGAACTTGCAAATATTGGTGCTACTATCAGAGAAACTAGAAAAAGGATAGAAAGGTTGGAAAAACTTGAAGAAATTAAATTTGAAGATGTAAAACTTGACAACTGTAAGGTGATACATAATAAAGAAATTAACAGGATTCAGTTTTTATTTAATGAAATTCCAAACGAAAATATTAGAAGAGAATTAAAATCTAATGGATTTCATTGGTCAAGAATGGAACAAGCATGGCAAAGAGAATTTAATCAGAATTGTATAAGAGCTACAAATAGAATAGTAAAAGAGATTTTTGATAAAAAACACGAACAGGAGGATGAGGAAGAATTTGAATAAATTGGAATTACTTAGTGAAATGTATGAGATGACAGAACATAATTTATTTTGCTATTCAGAAAATTCTTTAATGACAAAACCAAAAAACAAATTTATAAAAGAGTGGAATAGAGAAAAAGAAAAGTTAGAATTATTAAAGGAAATGATAGAAGAGGAAAAACAAACTATGAAAGCAAAGAATATAAATTTTACGCAAAAACATAGATTAAAGATGTATCCCAATACTATATATTATGTTAGAAATAGCAATGGAAGATTTTTAGCATATAGTATAGAATTGGAGGAAGCAAAGAGATATGCAGAAGAGTATAAAACAGAATATATGAAAGATAAATTAAACAATAAGGTAGGAGTATATGTTTTTGATAAAGAAGGTAAAAATTTATATGTGGCTAAAGGAACGAAAAAAGAAGAAATAGAAGAATTTGAATAGTAGTATAGTTTTAGAAAAAAAGAGGAGTGGTTGATTTTGAAAATAATGATAGCCAATAAAGATGATTATATTAAGTTTTATGCTGGACTAATAGATAAAATAAATACCTTTCAATTTTCAAAAGGTATAAATAATTATATTATAAGCAGAGTTAATTTGGGAGATGGAGTTCAAGATGTTTCACTGATGGATTCGTGTGTGAATAATTTATTAGATGAACAATATGCTAAAAAAGAATATATCAAATTAGAAGATATAAATGAGATAAACGATTTAATAATAAAATTAGATAAAGAAGAATGTAAAATTTTAAATGCTTATGCAGAAGTAAAAAATTATAAGGTTAAGGATTTGAATGAAATAAAAGAATTAATAAATCATATTAGTGATTATCAAATTTTAGAAAAATATAGTCTGCATGAAATAGGAAAAATGATTGCAGAAAAAACTTCAGGATATAAAATGGACATTAATGTAATTCCATTTGTAGATTTTTCAAGATTAGCAAAGGAATATCTTTTGGATGCTAATATTAAAGAAAGTTTTTGTTCTTATGGACTTTTAGTTGATACAAGAGAAATACTAGATAATGAATTAGTACAACCTAAAGTTGAAAAAGATAAAATTCTAAAAGTAGAAGTGATAAATAAAAAAGAATTTGAAGAATCTGAAATGTATAGCAAAGTAATTATATATCTTCCAACAGATAATGAAATACTTAAGGAAAAATTCAAAAGAATTAATTTAGACTATGATAGGCTGACTATTCAGGATACCCATATTACTAAATGTGAATTAGTTAATTTTGAAGATGAAATTCTCTTGAAAAGATTTAATAGTGTAATGAAATATGAAATAGAAAAATTTTCTGATAATTCATATACTACACCTTTTCAAGAAATAGAACTATTATGCAAGGAGATAAAGAATTTTGATAATATAAAAATGCAAAAATTTCTAGCATTAACAGAAATTAAAGACAACAATATTAACTATATTCATGATTTAATTAGATGTGCAAAACGAACTAGTAATTATGATTTACTACCTAATGTAAATGACTTATCTGATATGGGAAAATATTTAGTAAATGAAACAGGTCATTTTGATGATATAAGTGTTTTAGAAGAGTATATTGATTATTATAAATTGGCAAAAGATTATACAAAAAAAGGACATATATATAATGGAGAATTTACTGAATATGGTTATATTATGAAAAAGGAATTTATAGAAAATGAGAAAGAGGAGGAAGAAGAATTTGAATAGGTCAATTTCAAAAGATAGAGTTGCAGTAAAGTCAGGATATTACTTTGAAATATTTGATAAAAGTGAAATATCTGATACACTAGAAAAGTATGATAAAAAAGTAGAATTAGATAATGTTATATATGATTTATATCATGGAACAAGTTTAGAAGATGAAAAAACAATTGACAATATGTTTGGAGATAGAATGGGATATGCAATTGATGAACATACGATTGAAAAACCAAAATGTGCTTTAATTGGAGAAGATGGAAACATATTTAATTTAATGGGAATAGCATCGAGAACATTAAAGAGAAATGGTATGCAAGAAGAAGCAAAAGAGATGTGTAATAGAATAACAAATGGAGCAAAAAGCTATGATGAAGCACTTATGATTATAGATGAATATGTTGAAATAATTGATAAAGAAGAAATGGAAGAAGACGAATATTAGTAAAAAAGTGGATAATTCAGAGTAGACTGATTGTCTACTCCATTTTATGAGAGTAGACTCGCTAAAAGCTACGCTTTTAGGCAGTTGATGGGAGTCGAGTAGACTCCTTGATCCTGCAAAATTGCTAAAGGCAATTTTGTTTTACAAGAGGTAAGAACAAGGAGGAAATATGGAAGATCAAAATGAGAATGAAAAATTGACTAGAGTAACAATAAATATTCCTGAATATAAAAAAGAAATGATACAAAAAGTAGTAGAAAAAAGTTCATATAATAATGTATCAGAGTTAGTAAGAGCAGGTATTGATAAAGAGTTGAGTATTCAAATGTATAAAGATAATTTGGATTTTATAATTAAAGAATTAGATAAAATTATAGATGCTAAACTAAATCCTTTTATAAAATCACAAAGAAAATTAAATGCAAAATATTTAAGAACAAGTGCTATTAATACATATTTATTAGGAGAACTTTTAGACAAATTGTTAGGAGATGATATGCATAAACAATTTATTAATATGTTAACTAATGCTAGGAATAAAGCTAATTATTATATTAGCCGTGATACAGAAAATATGACAAAAAAAGATTTATATGATTTTTATACAATAGGAGAGATATATCGAAATGAGTAATGTGGTTTTCTTATTTGAAAATTTTCATCCAAATGAAAGGACTACTTTTTTCAGACATAAAAGTTATACAAATTATTTGGGGTACAGTGAATTTGCAATAAAGAATACTAATACAGAGCACGGACTTTTTGGTAAAATTGCTGAATTTCCTGATATTGAGAATATGAAAGATATAGAACCAATTAATCAATATATAATCAAACTTGCCAATAATAAGATTCCAATTTTTCGATGTACAATATCTTTATCAGAATATGATGCTATTAGACTTGGTTATGACTCACAAGAAAAATGGAAAGAACTTTTTACATTTAAATTATCAAGTTTTGCAGATAAATTAAATGTAAAATATGATGATTTACAATACTGTCGGAGCAGTTCATTTAGAAAGTGGACATCCCCATTTACAAGTTATGGTATGGAGTAAGCAAAAAGATAAAATGAATTATTTTGTAAAGTATAAAGAAGTTAACAAAATGAGAGAGGAGTTTACAAACGAAATATTTAAAGAAGATTTGTTTGAACTATATAAAGAAAAGGATATTGCAAGGAAGGGTATTATTACTAATAATAAATTTTTACAAGAAATAAAGAATATTAGTACAAATAAAAAGTTTATAAAGGATATTCTACAATATGAAAAAGACTTTAATGATAAAAAAATATTGAAACATAATATTTCAAATAAAAAAATAAAATTGGTAGTTGATGATCTAATAAAAATAAAAAGTCTATTAAAACAAACAAGTGGCAGTATAAAATATCAGTATTTAAAAAAATATCCTAATATTATAAATGAAGTTGATAATCTATCTAAAAAAATAATTGAATTGTCTTTAGAATGTCAGGAACAAGTGGAAAAATATATACAAATTAAACAAGATATTGTAAGTTATAAATATCAAAATGAAGAAAAAATAAAACAGGCACAAACAATTGAAAAAGAAAAAGCAGAACAAGAGATTTTAAAATTAATCGGTAATCAAATATTAAATTTTGAAAGGATATTATTAAATCAAAAGCTAGAATATAACCAAATACAATATATAAATAATGGCAGACAATTGGTTTGGAATATTTTTAATACGCTATATTTTACAACAAGGCAGGAAGAAAAATATTTAAGAAGATTTGAACTAATATATAAGAAACAATTATCAAAACAGGCTAAAAAAGAATTAGCACTAAAAAAGAGAAATGAATCATCATTAAATTGGGAAAAATAATATGTAAAATAATTGTATTTAACTGTTTTTTATGATATAGTAGGTTATGAAAAAATAAGAATGAATGGAGCATAAAAATGAACTATAAAAAAGACTTATCAGAACAAAATCAAAAATTATTATCGAATATAGATATAAATATTGAAGATAGAGAATATTCTACTGAAGAAATTGGACGAAATATAAATGATATTAGTAACTATATTATAAGTAAAAGTAGTAAGAATGGAGATCTTGATAAAACAAGAATAGAATATATGCCATTAGCCAATATTTTACAAAGTTCAATTAGAATGGAGAAATAATATGACAATACTGTATGTATGTGGAATTCTATTATTATTTATACTTACTATTCTTTTTATAGGAATAATGTCTTTTAAGGAACAAGTAAAAAAATACATAATGATGATAGCATCAGTAATTTATAATGGATTTATGGGATACATTGATACTATTGTATTACTGATTATTTATGGATTTTTTACTAATAGACCGAATGGTAGTGGATATGATGTACCAAAAACAGAATTTGCTTTTAATGTATTTATAGGTATAATAATATTAATTATATATTTAGTATTATTAATTCCAATAAATATATACATGAAGAAAAAACGGAAAAATTGATTCAAAAGTTTATACAATAGTAAGTCTAATTGCAACAGTATTTGGAGCAATAATCTTTTGGATTTTTTTGGATAAAGGACAAAGATTATTTTAAAAAATGTTTATGTTTTATAATAAATGCAGAAATAGTAATTTATAGAGATGATACAATAAAAATTTAATTATAAAAAATTGAAAA
>CAMOBD010000018.1 GCA_946578345.1 uncultured Clostridium sp. | reverse complement strand
TTTAAATTTTGCTTGAGTGCTTAAGGTGGGGACCAACAAGTTTACAAACTGTTAAACGAAGTTTTTACAGTTTGTACGCAGTTGGGGGCCGAAAACAAATATTTACAACATACATATTTCCTAGATTTTATTTATAATTGTTAGATAGTTGACATGTACAAACTAATGTTTTATAATAATCATGGTGATGCTTATGGAAAAAAAGCAAAGACAAATTCTACACATAGATGTAAATAATGCATTTTTAAGTTGGACTGCTATTGACAGGTTAGCACAAGGAGAAAAAGTCGATATAAGAGAGATTGAGGCTGTAATAGGTGGAGATGAAAGTAAGAGGTCTGGAATTGTTTTAGCTAAAAGTATGAAAGCCAAAGCAAAAGGTGTTCACACAGCAGAGACGCTATATCAAGCAAGACTTAAATGCCCAAATTTACAAGTTTTTAAAGGGGATTATAAAAGTTATAGGAAACATTCAAATGATTTATATAATCTCTTGTCGCAACATACAGATAAGATAGAGAGATTTAGCATTGATGAATGCTTTCTAGATATGACAGATTATTTAGGAAATGCCAAATTAATAGATAAAGCATATGAAATAAGCAGAAGAGTAAAGAAAGAACTAGGATTTACAGTAAATGTAGGAGTAGCACATAATAAATTGCTTGCTAAAATGGCATCTGATTTCACAAAACCAGACAAAGTACATACATTGTATGAAGAAGAAATACCTACAAAAATGTGGCCACTTCCAGTATCTGAATTGTTCATGTTAGGGAAAAAGACTATTCCAAAATTACAAAGTATGAAAGTAAAAACAATAGGAGATTTGGCAAAACAAGATAAAAATGAGATGATTAGAAGATTTGGAAAACATGGACTTATGATGTGGGAATATTCTAATGGAATAGATAACTCAGAGGTCAATTATCTAGAAGAGAAACCAAAAGGAATTGGAAACTCAGTAACACTTCCTATGGACATATGTGACAAGGAAAAATTAGAAGAAATTTTATTGACACTTGCAGAACAAGTAGCATATAGACTTCGTAGATATGATATGTATGCAAATGTGGTAAATGTACAATTACGTACAAAAGAATTTAAAGATTTTTCGCATCAGAAGAAGATGTTGAAGGCAAATTCAAATACAAAGGATATATACAGTACTGCAAAAGAGTTGTTAGAAGAAATGTATAAGAAGCGGTACTTTTATACGATTAGTGGGGTTAAGGGTAGACAATTTAGTTGATAAAGATGAAGTTCAACTTTCATTATTTACAGGAGAAGAAGATAAAAAGCAGGAAAAATTAGATGAAATTGTGGACAAGCTAAAACAGAAATATGGATATAACAGTGTGACTAGAGCAGGGAAGCTTCATTCAGATGAGATTGTTAAATTGAAAGATGTGTAATTAATTTTTGAAAAACTGTTTACAAATTTACAATTTATGATATAATTCGAGTAATTACATCAAAAGATAAAACATTATGAAAAATATATGATTTATGCTTAGATGTTACTGAAACTATCATGCATAAAGGGAAAGGAATGGATTTGTAATGGATGAGAAAGAAGAGAAAAAAGTAAGTGAAGAAAAGAAAGAAACAAAAAAAGAGGTAAAGAAAGACAGCAATAAGGATGCCAAAAGTGCTAAAAAAGAAACACCAAAAAAAGTTGAGGTGAAAAAAGAAGTTTCTAAAAAACAGACTGTAAAGAAAGAACAACCTAAAAAAGAAGAAAATAAGAAAAAAGCAAATAAGCCAGAAAACAAAGAAGAGAGTGTTAACAATGAACAAACACAAAAGGATTATACATTTAGAAAAGTAGAAAATATTAATGTGAAAGAAGAAAAAAAGGAAAGTTTTATAGGTAAATTGTTTAAAGCAATACTTATAGTAATTATAATTTTAATAGTATGCTATTGTATATTTGTTGCAAGAAATTTCTTGATTTTAGATGACATACAAGAAAAGGCAAGTCAATATGCAAATTTGACAAACTATTCATATCAAACTAAAGGAACAACTAATGAGTATACATCTGATATTTCATGTAGTAAGAATAATGATATATCAAGATTAGATATTAGTTTTCACTTAAATGCAGGGAAAGAAAGAAGTTTAATAACGTATAGTAATAAGTCAACTAAAGAGGGAATATCAGCATTTCCAATTGAAAAAACTGCAATAATATCAAACTCTGAAGAAATGGCATTGTCAGAAGCAATGTTCCCATTCCAATTAGCATCGCAAGGAGATTATATTAAATGGTATTCTTTGACAGCACTAATATATTCAGAAGAATATAATGGAAAAGATTGCTATGTGATACAAGATGGACCAGATTCAAAAAAATGGGTTGAAAAAGATACAGGACTTGTTTTAAAAGTACAAACTGGAGATATGATTACAGAAGTTGTAAATGTAGAAATCGATACTGTAGATGAAATATATAAACCAGATTTAACTGGATACGAAATTACGGAGCAGGAATAAAATTGATGATGAGAATTTAGGGGACAGGTCTTAAATTCTCATCTTTATTTTTGGCTATATTCATGCTATACTCATAAAGCAAACTGAAGAAAAAATTAAGAAAAAATAAATAGATTTTTATATAAATACGATGTATAATAATTGTAGTTAATTACAATTCGTGGTTACGGTTAATATCAAGTTAAATTGTAAAAAGAAATGAGATGAATAAAGTGAGTAAAAGGGCAAAAGCATTTAAATATGTATTACTTGTAGTCGTAATAGCAGTAATAATTGGATTAATAGTATATTTATTTCCAGTAGTTAGAAATTTAAGTACTCCAGAAGGGCAACTTGAATTTAAAAATCAAGTAGCAAGCATGGGAGCGCTTGGATATTTAGCTTTATTTGGTTTGCAATTTGCACAAATATTTTTAATAATCATACCTGGAGAGCCTATAGAAATTTTGGCAGGTATGTGTTATGGAGGAATTGGTGGTTTAATATTTATTACAATTTCTGCATGTATAATAACAACAATAATATTTTTTGCGGTTAGGAAATATGGTAGAAGATTTGTGTACAGTTTTTGTAGTAAAGAAAGAATTGATAAAATAGAGAATAGTAAACTATTTAAAAATCCTAAGAAAATAGAATGGATAATGCTAATCTTATTTTTGATACCAGGAACTCCAAAAGATTTGCTTGTATATCTAGCAGGACTACTTCCAGTAAATCCACTTAGATTTATATTAATTTCAACATTTGGAAGATTCCCATCGGTAATATCATCTACTTTTGCAGGTAGCAATCTAGTGGCAGGAAATTGGAAATTTAGTGTAATAATATATGCAGTAACATTTTTAATTGTTGGAATTATGATTTTTATTATAAATAAGTTTGATAAGGATAAGACTGCTGAGGAGGCTATGAAAATTATAAAATAATGAATAAAATAATAAATTTAGGTCATACTGTAAGTAAAATATAAAAAAAGAAAGAGGGAGATTTATGATTACAGAAGACCTAAATTTATTTTTAGCTAATTTGAATGTTTTTTATAGAAAACTACAAAATTATCATTGGAATATAAAAGGAGAAGACTTCTTTAATGTTCATGTGAAATTGGAAGAATTATATGATGACATAAATGAGCAAATAGATGAAGTAGCAGAACATATTCTCATAATAGATGGACAGCCAATAGGAACAATGAATGGTTATTTAGAAATATCACAAATAAAAGAGGCACAAGATGAAAAGATATGTTCAAGAAAAATATTTGAGACAATCTTAAAAGACTATTGTATTTTAGCAGAAAATGCTACAAAGGTGAAAGAAGATGCGGATAATGAGAAAAAGTATGCAACATCTGCACTTATGGATGAGTATTTATTAGATTATGGAAAGAAAATTTGGATGATTAGACAATATTTGATGAAGTAGACTGTATAAAGACTATTAAGCAAGATTTTTGTTTGATGGTCTTTTATTGTGTTCTAGAGTTTTTTAAAATTAATTTATAATAAATCAAAAATTAAGAATATTTTAATAAGAATTAAAAATTTAATTAATAATTGATTGGTATATTAAACTTACAGAAATGAAATTCACAACATGTTTTTGCAAACTAATGTGCTTTTTTATAATAATTTGTAGAAATATGGGGAATAATAAAAAGGGAGGAAGTTTAGATGGAGCGAAAAAGTAAGTTTAATGAAGTATTTAAAATATTCATAATTTTTATGATTGGAAGCATAATTGGATATATAGTAGAAATGATTGTTGCACTTGTTCAAAATGGACATTTTGTGTCAAGACAAGGATTATTATATGGTCCGTTTACTCCAGTTTATGGAATTGGAATATTAGTGTATTATATATTTTTTAAATTTGTAAAAACAAGAAATAAAGGTATTGTATTTATTTCTTCTATGATACTTGGAGGAATTACAGAATATTTATGCTCATACATTCAAGAAAAAGCTTTTGGAACAATTTCATGGGACTATTCAGATTGGATATTTAATATAAATGGAAGAACAACTTTGATACATTGCACATATTGGGGACTTGCTGGACTTTTATATATTTCATATATTGAGCCATTAATACCAAAGATAGAAGAATTTGTAAAAAAACATAAAGTGAAAATTATGGCAACTAGTGTTGCTGTGTTTATGATATTTAATATAGCAATATCTTCAATGGCAGCAATAAGGCAGAAAGAAAGACTAGATGATATTCCTGCAGAAGATAGTATGGATAGATTTCTAGATAACATGTATCCTGATGAGTATATGGATGAGGTATTTGCGAATAAGAAGTATGTGGATTAAATATAAATTTCACATAAAAGCATTGCATGTGTAATCTATATGTTATATAATATTAAATTAGATAGCTTAAGAAAAACTTAGGAAGGAATGATAATATAAATGAAGATATTAGCAATAGGAGATGTTGTAGGAAATATAGGATTGAACAAACTAGAAGAGTTATTGCCTAAGATAATAGAAAAAGAAAATATAGATTTCGTTGTAGTAAATGCGGAAAATACATCTAGTGGAATGGGACTTACTATAAAAGATTTTAATACTTTATTAAGAATGAAAATAGACGTTATGACGATGGGAAATCATACATGGGGCAAAAAAGATATTTTTGCTTTTATAGATAATCCAAAATTGATAAGGCCAGCCAACTATTCCAAAGGAGTGCCTGGAAAGGGATACAATATTTTTAATTGTAAAAATAAAAAAATTGCAGTTATAAATTTAATTGGAAGAACAGATATGGGGATTTTATCTGAAAATCCATTTACAGTAGCAGAAAATTTAGTCAATAAATTAAAAAATGAGGCGGATATAATTATAGTAGATTTTCATGCAGAAGCAACAGCTGAAAAAATAGCTATGAAATATTTCTTGGATGGAAAGGTAAATATAATATTTGGTACACATACACATGTCCAAACTGCAGATGAAGAAATAACAGAAAATGGAACAGGATACATAACTGATTTAGGAATGACAGGACCAAAAAAATCTGTAATAGGAATGGATGTTAATGCATCAATAAAAAGATTTGTTACATCACTACCAGAAAGATATAAACTTGCAGAAGGAGAGGCAATACTTAATGGCTGTGTGTTTGAATTAGATGATGAAAATTTAAAAACGAAAAACATATATAGAATCTCGAACAAAGGGGACGGAGCATTCGTTCGAGGTTATGTCGAAATTTGTCGATGACTTTTTCTTGCAATTTGAATAAATCTGTGTTAGTATAATAAACATAATTGTGTCATATAAGTCAATTACGTTTACGTCGAAAAATGTCGAATTACGCGATGAAAAATTTCCTTTTTTTTCCAAAATCACTAGACAATTTCCAAAAATTGGTATATAACTATAATCGTTGATTAAAACAAATAAAAAAATATAGGAGGCAAAAATGGAAATTTTAAAAATCTCATCAAAGTCAAATCCAAATTCTGTAGCAGGGGCTATTGCAGGTTTGGTAAAGGAATCTAACAAGGCAGAAATGCAAGCAATAGGAGCAGGAGCACTTAATCAAGCTGTAAAAGCTGTAGCAATAGCAAGAGGGTTTGTGGCTCCAGCAGGAGTTGACCTAGTATGTATACCTGCATTTGCAGAAGTTGAAGTGGAGGGAGAAGATAGAACAGGTATAAAACTTATTGTTGAATCAAGAAAATAAAAGGTAAATAGTAAATCTTCATCAGCATTAGAAATTATTTGTAAGTATTAATTACCAAAAAAATTGAATTAAGTAAAAAAATAGGGGCATTAATTTGTATGTCCCTTTTTGTTTGTTACAATGCTACAATTTCTAAAAAACAGTTGAAAAAAAGTCATTTATGTTATATATTATTATAGCAAGGAGGAAATGTAAGCTATATGAAATCAAACATAATAAAGTATATATTTATTGTATTTGTAATATTTATAATAATATTTGCTATATATAAAATAAATTTTGAAGGACAAGAAGAGCCTCAAAATACACAAGAAAATACAGTACAGACTACACAAGAGACAGAATCGATTTTAAAAATTGGGATTTCTGATTTTGATAATATAAATCCACTGATTACAAAAAATGAAGATATAATAAGTATTTCTACTATTTTATATCAACCACTATTAGAGTTAACATCTGATTATGGAATAGAACTAAAATTAGCAGAAGAATGGTCTAAGTCAGACGGTATAACTTATTTGGTGAAATTAAAAGATGGTATTAAATGGGAAGATGGGACAAATGTAACAGGACAAGATGTGAAATTTACGATAGAAAGATTACAAGAAGGTGAATCTGTATATTCTGATAATGTAGAAAATATAAAATCTGTTGAAATAATAGATGGAAATACAGTACGAATAAATTTAAAAGCTGAAGAGCCATTCTTTGAGTATAATTTAATATTTCCAATAATTTCAAGTACTCAGTTCGCAAACGAAGATTTTTACAAGTCCAGGCTTGCACCTATTGCAACAGGAATGTATAAGGTAAGTAATGCAACAGAGGAGTCAATGGAACTGGTTCAGAATGAAAACTGGAATAATCCAGATAATGTTGAGCTAAAAATAGATAAGATAACTATAAATTTCTATGGTACAATGGGAGATGCATATAATGACCTAAAAATTGGAAACATAGATATGGTTTCAACTTCAATTACAAATGTAGAAGATTATATTGGAACAATAGGTTTTGCTACAAAAGAGTATAAAGGAAGAGAACTAGACTTTATAAGCTTAAATTGTGAAGACACTATTCTAAGTAATAAAGAAGTAAGACAAGCTATAAATTACGCTATAGACAAAAATAAAATAAATTCATCAGTATTTAGTAATAATTATTATATATCATCTTTTCCAATAGATTATGGAAGTTATTTATATGATAAAGAAAGTTCATCAAACTACAATCAAGACAAAGCAAGAGAAGTGTTAGAAGATGCAGGATGGGAATATAGATATGGTTATTGGAGAAAGACTGAAAATTATTCTACTAGATATTTAAATTTAAATCTAGTTGTAGATAGAAGTAATGAAACTAGAGTAAAAGTTGCAGAATTAATAGAAGAGCAATTAGAAGATATTGGGATAAACGTATCATTGTACAGAGTTTCTAATGCATCATATAAGAATTACTTAGAAAATAAAAATTATGACATGATTATTACTGGTGTAAACAATGGATATAGCCCAGACTTAACTTATTTCCTAGGAGAAGGTAATATATCTAATTATGAAAACGAAGAAATAACTGGAATATTAAATGATATAAAAAATATTTCGGACAGAGATACTTTAAAGGAAAAATACAAAAGAATTATAGAAATATATGAAGATGAAGTGCCATATATATGTTTATACAGAAATAAAAACAAAGTAATACATGGAATTAGGCTTACAGGTGAGATGAATCCAAATAATTATTCTGTGTATTATGGGTTTGAAAATTGGTACAGACAATAATGTTGTAAAATTTTATAGATGTTTTCTACACCTAGTAAAATTATGTTTTTCAAATTTATTTGTCGCTTGCTGGTCGAAACCATATAAGCACAAAGAAAGTATGATAAAGTTCAAAGAATTAGCCATCAGCTGAATTATATGTTAATTAAATTAGTATATTATGTGCTCGGTTTCTCCAACTCGCACTCGCCATAAAAATGGCTCGTTTGGTCGCTGCGCGCTCCTACATAAATTTTCAAAACATAATTTTACTAGGTTACTCAGAAATTGTAAATTGTAACTGAAATACAACAAATATAAAAGAAAAAAATAAAAAAAACGCTTGACAAATTTTAAAAATAGTATATAATACAAACAGTTGTTTATAAGGAGGAAAAATAAATGAATAATCAAAACCCAGAAAAAATGAAAGCATTAGAGGCAGCTTTAGGCCAAATAGAAAAACAATTTGGTAAAGGTTCTGTAATGAAATTAGGTGACTATGGAGCAATGGAGGTTGAAGCTATACCAACAGGTGCTTTAAGTCTTGATATAGCTTTAGGAATAGGTGGTATTCCTAGAGGAAGAATTGTAGAGATTTATGGACCAGAGTCTTCTGGTAAGACTACACTTGCATTACATATGATTGCAGAGGCGCAAAAACTTGGAGGAGAGGCAGCCTTTATAGATGCAGAGCATGCTTTGGACCCAGTATATTCTAAACATTTAGGAGTAGATATAGATAATTTAATAGTTTCACAACCAGATACTGGTGAGCAAGCATTAGAAATTACTGAAGCATTAGTAAGAAGTGGGGCAATAGATATAATTGTTGTAGACTCAGTTGCAGCATTAGTTCCAAAAGCTGAGATAGATGGAGACATGGGAGATGCTCATGTTGGATTACAAGCAAGATTAATGTCACAAGCTTTAAGAAAATTAGCAGGTGTAATAAATAAATCAAAAGCAGTAGTAATATTTATTAACCAATTAAGAGAAAAAGTAGGAGTAATGTTTGGAAATCCAGAAACCACTGCTGGAGGTAGAGCTCTAAAATACTATGCGTCTGTAAGATTAGATATAAGGAAAATAGAAAATATAAAACAAGATGGAGAAGTAATAGGCAATAGAGCAAGAGTAAAAGTTGTAAAAAATAAAGTTGCACCACCATTTAGAGAGGCTGAATTTGATATAGTTTATGGAAAAGGTATATCAAAAGAGGGTAATATATTGGATATAGCTGTAAACTTGGACATAATCGAAAAAGCAGGCTCATGGTTTAGTTACAATGGAGAAAGAATTGGACAAGGTAGAGAAAATGTTAAGAAATATTTAGCTGAAAATCCTGATGTAGCAGCAGAAGTTGAAAAGAAAATTAGAGATAATTTTAATACAGCTTTTGAAAGGAGCTTAGGAGATGAAGAAGTGGACGAGGAGCAGGACACTGAACCAGAGGAATAGCTTTAAAGATAATTGCTTTTGGCGTTGTTAAACTTCGCTGCAAAAATCCTCGACGTACACAAAGTACGCCTCCGGTTTTCTTGCTCGTTTGCCTAGCCAAAAGACAATTCTTTTTAAAGCTAAAATAAAAGAGATGGAGGATTATTTGATAAAATTACTTGATAGAGAGTAATTTTGCTTAAAATGGAGGTTAAAATGTATAATTTAGAAGAAGAATTAAATAAGTTAAATAGCAAATCTTCAATTAAGGATGTTCAGGAATATATTAACAAAATGATAGAAGAAAGAGGTTTTGATAAAGAAACAAAACAAGATGTTATGCTATTACTAACTGAAGAAATGGGTGAACTTGCTAAAGAAGTAAGAAAGTCAACTAATATAAAAATGGACGAAAAACAGTCAAGGCAAGAAAAACTTGCTGATGAAATAGCAGATGTTTTTTCGTATATACTAGCAATGTGTAGAGTAGCGGATGTTGATTTGCTAGAAGCTCTAAAAGAAAAAGAAAAAAAGAATATGAGTAGAACTTGGAAATAAAAAGCAAGGAGAAACTTAATCATGTATACAATAGAAGAGTTTGACAAGTTAAAAACTAGGGTACTAAAATATATAATGTACAAAAAAAGAACTGAGAACGAAGTAAAAAGAAAGTTTGCAGAAGTAGATAGTGAATTGCTAGATGACGTAATAGAACATTTAAAAGAAATTGGATACATTAATGATAAAAGCTATGTCGAAAGAGCAATATCGGAATTTATGAATTTAAATAATTTATCTTTAAAAGAGTTAAAATATAAATTACAATCAAAAGGAGTAGACACAAGTGCTATGGATGAATATATATATAACCATGAAGATGAATTGGAAGAGTATGAAGTAAATTCAGCAAAAAATATTATATTAAAAAAGCAAAACACTATGGAAGAGCAGGCTATAATACAGCATTTATTAAAAAAAGGCTATAAAATGGATTCAATAAGACAGGCTATTAATTTAATAAATATAGAGTAGGATTATCTATTAGAAATGGGAGGAAAAATGCCTAGTACAAGTATTTTAACATTAGAAACAAATAAATATAAAGTAAAGCTAGAGAACTTTGAAGGTCCTCTAGATTTGCTATGCCATTTGATAGATAAAAATAAAATGGATATCTATGATATAAATTTAAGTGAAATAACTGACCAATATATTGAATATATTAATGAAATGGAAAAGATGAATTTAGAAGTAACAAGTGAGTTCCTTGTAATGGCTTCTACATTGTTATATTTAAAATCAAAGAACTTATTGCCAAATCAAGTAGAAGATGAGAAAGAACTAACTGAAGAAGAGTTACTTCAGAGAATTATAGAATACAAAAAATATAAAGAAATAACAAAAAAACTTCGTGAAATGTATCAAAATAGTAGTACAGTTATATTTAAACTTCCTGAAGTGATAGAGCTTCCTAAACAAAAACTAGAAAGAGAATACCAAAAAGATATAATATCTGATACATATGCAGAAATAGTTGAAAAAAATGCATCAAGGCTCAATGAGAATGCTAAAAATATTGAAAAAATTGCAATAACAGAAACTTTTACTGTAGGCGATAAAGTAAAAACAATGTTCAAAGCATTATTACATAGCAAAACTTTTGTGTTTAACAAATTGTTTTCAAATAAACAATGTTCAAATAAAGAAATAGTAACAGCATTCACTGGACTTTTGGAGCTTTCGAGAAGAAGCAAAGTATTAACTTCACAAGAAGAATTATTTGGAGATATAACTGTTGAGAAAAAACATAAGAATATGGGAGCATGAGTTTACCACGTGGAACTATTAATAATAATAAATCATAGAAAACTGTATAAAATTGAAAAATTTGGTAAAACTAATATAAAAATAACTTTCAAATTAGATAGGAGGTTATGATGATATTAGTTTTATTTTTATGTATTATTATAATGATAATTATGTTGCTTGTTATTTTTATAACAGTTTCTACAATAAGATTTAGGATAGAGGATTTTGAAATTGCTAATGCAAAGCATATTATTCCTCATTATAGAGTGATAATCTCTTTAAAACTTTTAAACAAGATAAAATGGTTATCATTTAGTTTAAATGCTAAAAAAATGAAAAAGATGTATACAAAAATGCATTTAGAAAGAATAGATATTAAAAAAATTGAAAGGGATTTGAGCTTTGAGGATATAAAAGAACTTTTGAAAATAAAGCCTAAAATGACTCGTTTGAATTTAAAGTTAAAAATTGGAGTGGATGATGTTGTTATAACTAGCTATATTGTTCCTATTATTTGTAGTTTGCTTTCAATTACTTTGCCACAAATAACTAGAGAAGAAAACATTAAGGATATAAAATATAAAATAGAACCAGCATATAATATGAAAAATATATATCATTTAAAACTTACTACTACATTAGAGATTAAAGTAAGTAATATTTTAAGTAGTATTTACAACATTCATAAAAATAGAAAGCAAAATAAAAAATTATGTATAAATTAATTAAAATTGGTACATATTATCAGTATAAATAAATATTAAAGGAGAGTTGATAAAATGAGTGAACATCCAATAGAAGGGCTTATGCTTACAGCTATGAATAGTATACAGGATATGGTAGATGTAAATACTATTATAGGTGAGCCAATAGAAACAAGTAATAATATGGTAATTATTCCAATTTCAAAAGTAGGTTTTGGATTTGCGGCAGGAGGAAGTGAATTTAGTGGTGAAACATTAGATGAATACACAAAAAAAGAGAAAGAAGAGGCTATACAATATAGATTACCATTTGGTGGTGGTGCCGGAGCAGGAGTAAGTATTTCTCCAATAGCATTTTTAGTAGTAACGTCAAATAATGTGAAATTATTGCCAGTAAACCATTCGTCTGCAGTGGATAAATTAATGGATTATGTACCAGATTTAATGGAAAAAGTAAATAACTATTTAAATAAGTCAATGCAAAACAAAAAAGAAGAAAAGAAAGAAGAAGCAAAACGTGCTGAAAGGGAACATAAAGAGGCAAAAGAAACTATAGACAATTTGACAGAGACGATACAAAATGTAAATAGAATACGTCCAAGAAGAAGTAAGATGGGACATAGAGAATTGAATAATGGACAAGTACCAGCAACACCAGTAGATTATGATTATGAGTATGACGAAACAGAAGAAAAAGATGATTTTGAGGAAGAATAGTAATAAAAAAATTATTATTTAATTATTGTATAGTTATAATTATTAGTTTAATATCAAAATGGTAACAGTGTGGAGACTAGCTTCACACTGTTGTTACAAAAAAATATTACTGGGTATTGACAAAGTAACACGAATATCATATAATGTAATATAAAGGAAGTGATAATATGGCTCAAGCAAATCTAAGTGTAAGAATAGATGAAAATGATAAAAAAAGCTTTGAAAATTTTTGCAATGAAACAGGAATGAATGTGTCAGTTGCAATAAATATGTTTATAAAGACAGTATTAAGAGAACATAGATTGCCATTTGAAATAAAAACAGACCCATTTTATTCAAAAAACAATATAAAATATCTTGAAAAAATCGTTGAAGATATAAATAGCGGAAAAGCAAAGTTAGAAGAACATGAATTAATTGAGGAAGATGATGTGTAATATGAGAATTCTATGGGAAGAGAATGCATGGGAAGATTATTGTTATTGGCAACTGCAAGATAAGAAAACTCTAAAGAGAATAAATATGCTAATTAAGGATATACAAAGAGATTCCTTTAATGGGATAGGAAAACCAGAGCCATTAAAGGAAAATTTATCTGGATATTGGAGTAGAAGAATTGATGATGTAAATAGAATAGTATATACGGTAAAAGATTCATCAATAATCATAATTGCATGTAAAGGGCATTATGATTATTAAAAAAATAAAATAATGTAATAAAACTAAAACCTCTAAAATATATTTGTAATAAAATATGTTTTAGAATTTTTTTACTCTAAAACTAGAATGGAGGAGCGTATGCATTTGAATAAAAAAATAATAAAAATTATAAGCTTTACATTAATTATTCTAACTATTTTTACATTTACAGTAGTTTTGGCAACAGATGACACTGTATATGTATGGTCATCTGAGACAGAGCCACTTAGTACACAGACAAATACTAATTTGCAGAATACTATAGGAAATAATCAAGCTAATGAAAATCAAACAAACGAGGTAGAAGCCAATGTAGTTGAAAATAACGCTAGTGCCAGTCAGAACAATACTACGCAATCAAACACAAATGAAGCCAGTGCAAATGAGACAACTCAGACTAGTGCTGAAGAAACAACGACTGACAACACAAATAGCTTGAATCTAGAATCAGGAGGAGCAATACTTATTGAGCAAAAGACAGGTCAAGTTCTATATGACCATAATATGCATGAACAGTTAAGACCAGCAAGTGTTACAAAAGTTATGAGCTTGTTATTAATTATGGAAGCATTAGATTCTGGTCAAATAGCTTTAACAGATAAAGTACCATGTACAGAAGATGCTGCAGGAATGGGAGGCTCACAAATTTGGCTAGAAGTAGGAGAAGAGCTAACAGTAGATGAAATGTTAAAAGCAATTTGCGTAGTATCTGCAAATGACTGTACAGTAGCAATGGCAGATTATCTATGTGGAAGTCAAGATGCTTTTGTACAAAAAATGAATGAAAGAGCAAAAGAATTAGGAATGAATGACACAACATTTAAAAATTGTCATGGAATAGATGAAGATGGTCATGTGACATCAGCATATGATATTGCACTAATGTCAAGAGAACTTTTGAATAATCATCCAACAATATTAAACTATACTACAATTTGGATGGACACTTTAAGAGATGGAGAATCAGAACTTGTAAATACAAATAAATTAATTAGAAACTATAAAGGAGCTACAGGACTAAAAACAGGCTCAACTTCAGTAGCATTATATAATTTGTCTGCAAGTGCTACAAGAGATGGTTTATCTTTAATTGCAGTAATAATGAAAGCACCAACAACACAAGTACGTTTTTCAGAAGCACAAAAATTACTAGATCATGGTTTTAGCAATTATCAATATAAGCAATTGGTTAGAGGTGGGGATATTTTAAAAGAAGCAAGTGTAAATAAAGGAGTTACATCAAAAATAAATATATCATTTGAAAATGACGTAGGAGTACTTCTAAAAAAGGGAGAAGATAAAAATATAGAGCAAACTGTAAATATAGAGGAAAATTTGTCTGCACCAATAGTGCAGGGACAAAAAGTAGGAGAAGTAATATATACTCTAAACGGAGAAGAAGTTGGAAGAACTAATGTAATAGCAGAAACAGGAGTAGAGAAAAAGACATTTTTTAGCATTGCATCATATGTGTATAGGAATTGGTTTAGCATGCTAAGAATTTGAAACAAAGGGGACGGAGCATTTGTTTCATTTTTGCAACAAAAGGGACACACCTACTATATTTCCTAATATTAAAAATCAGGTGTGTCCCTCATGTTTCATTTTTGAAACAAATGCTCCGTCCCCTTTGTTTCAAGAGTTAAGCTACTTTGTATATGTCTACACAAACCTTATCATTTTTGATATAAGCCTTAAGTTTTAAATCGAAATCGTTATGGTTTTCAAATTTTAAATCTAAGTAATCATATGCAACAGTGGCGTCTTTTCCCATTTCAATATAACCTACAGGCTTATCATGTTCATGTCTTTCTGTAATCTCGACTCCGTCAATTTCTTTAGCAGCATTATAAATAGTTGTACTTACTTGGCAATTACCACCACCAATTGCATTAGTAAGTTTTCCATTTACAAAAGCATGTGCTTCTTTGTATCCATCATCGCTATTTGGCTGACCTACAACATCACAAAAAGAAAATTCTTCATCTGATTTTACAACAGTATCACTAATTCTTTTACATGTGATTTTTATATTATTAATTCTATTTTCATTATCATCAACGATAGGTGTAGAAAAACTACTTATTTTAGTTTCAGTTTTTTCTTTAGTTTCATTATTTGCAGTAGTGTTTTCAGTTGTATTATTTGCAACAGTGTTATTATTTGAAGAAGTAGTAGTATTATTTTCAATAGTAGTATTTGCTGAAGTTCTACTTGGAGTATATTCGCTTTGCTGAGAAGTATTGTTATTTTTAGTCAAGAAAAAATATAACAAAAGTCCAATTATAGCGACTAAAAGGACAACACCTATAATCCAATTTTTATTTTTCATTATGACCTCCTATATAAAGAAAATATTAATTTTGTCAAAAAAATTAGAATTATCTCAATATTTGTTTTGCCCCAAAACATAAAAAATATTAAGGAAAAATTTTGAAAAAAATAAAATTTGAAGAATTTGACTATTAATGGTATAATGTAAAGTAGTTTGGTATTCATACAATGAAAATGGAGAGATTATAAAATTATGATAATATTATTTTTTATAACATTAATTATACTAATAGCAATATTATATTATGAGTTAAGAGTTGCTACATCAAAATTACCAAAAGATGTATTCAGATACTACGATTTTACACAAAAAAAGTTTATGGGAAGAGATGTGTTTATTATAAAACCATACAAACATGAAGATTTGTATGACCCAGAAAATCAAGAAATAGACGAAAAATTTATATTATATATTCATGGTGGTTCATATGTGGGGGAACTTGAAAAGTATCACTGGCATTTCTTCAAAGACATTATAAATGATACAAATGCAACCATAATAGTTCCAGATTATCCTTTAGCACCAGAGCATACATATGTAGAGGCGTTTAAGTTTATGGAACCGTTGTACAAAGAAATAGTGCAAAAAATAGGTGATAAAGAATTGATCTTAATGGGAGACTCAGCTGGTGGTGGAATGTCTTTGGGATTGTATCAAAGAAATGGTAAGTTAAATCATAGATTGCCAGACAAAACTATTTTAATCTCACCATGGCTAGATGTAAGAATGGAAAATCCAGATATAGATAAAATAGATGACCCAGTTTTAAAAAAGCCATTACTAAAACTATCTGGTAAAAGATATGCCGGAAAAAATGGAATGAAAAGCTATTTAGTAAATCCTGTTTTAGGACCAACAGATAAATTAAGAAACATATATATTTTATCAGGAACAAGGGATATGTTAAATCCAGATGCTAAAAAATTTGCATTAGCAAATAAGAGTAAAATACATTGGATAGAGTACAAAGATGCAGTGCACAATTTTGTGTTGATGAAGCACAAAAAGAAAAATGTACATGCTAAAGATGGGTATGACAAGGTTGTGGAGATAATAGATGGCTCTAAGCCTAAAACGTAAATCAAAAAAACATATAATTTTGCTGTAGAATAAGATTGTTAATAGAAAAATCCGAAGGGAGAGACGAAATGTCAAAGCAGGCTAATTGGAGAAGGCTTGATAATTCTGCTAAAATATTTCCTATTGCGTCAAGCAAGAAATATAGTAGTGTGTTTAGGTTATCAGCAGTTTTGAAAGAAAAGATTAATAAAGAAACTCTAAAAAAAGCAGTAGATAAGGTACTTGAGAACTTACCTTCTTTTAAAGTTAAATTAAAGAAAGGGGCGTTTTGGTACTATTTTGAGGATAATAACAAGGAAATTATAATTGAGGAAGAAAAGGATTATCCATGCAAATATATAGAGCCAAGTACAAATAATGATTATCTTTTTAAAGTGACATATTTTGAAAATAAGATTAATTTAGATATTTTTCATTCACTAACAGATGGAAATAGTGGAATAGTATTTCTAAGGGAGATAGTGTATACATATATTGAACTTGCACATCCAGAGAATTTTAGTAAAAAATTAAGGTTGGAGAGAAAGCTTTCAAATAATACAGAAGATGACTATTTGAAAAATTATGATAAAAAATCTAAAGGTGGAAGAGGAGGGAAAAAAGCATATGCATTAAAAGGAAAAATTCTTCCACTAGCTGCAATTGGTGTAACACATGTAAATATTAATTTGAAAGATTTAAAAGAAAAGGCAAAAGAAAAAGGAGTGACTGTGACTCAGTACTTAACAGCAGTAATTATTTATGCTATATACAATTCAAACTACAAAAAGTATAATGGCAAAAGACCAATAAAGGTATGCATACCAGTTGATTTAAGGAAGTATTTTAAATCTGAGACTGTTAGCAATTTCTTTAGTTATATTACAGTTCAAGCAGATATGAATGCAAAAATGCTACAAAGTTTTGATGGAATGCTAAAATTTGTAAAACAAGATTTTGAAAAAATGCTTACAAAAGAAGAAATAAGCAAAACAATGTCTGCAAATGTTAAACTGGGGAATAATGCATTTATAAAATCAATACCACTATTCTTAAAGTTAATTATCGTCAAACTAAGTTATATAGAGATTAGAAAATATACAACCACAACATTTTCTAATATAGGAAGAATTGGTATCATAGGAGAATATCAAAAATATATAGATAAATTTTTGATGCTTATTGCGCCTGAGACTGTAGAAAAAATAAAATGCTCTAGTTGCTCTTTTGAAAATAATTTAGTGTTTACATTCACATCAACACTTCAGAGCACAGAAGTAGAACAAGAATTTTGCAAAAAATTAAAAGAAGAAGAAATTGAAATTTCAGTAGAAGGGAATGGTGTACATGACTTTATACCCTAAAATTAGGAATGTAAAAAGGGGTAACATAGCAATAAAAATAATGGCTATAGTATCTATAGTTATAGCTTTAACCTGCACAATCGTAAACTTGTGTACATCAAATAGATACTTATGGTGTCTAATAGTCATGGTTGGAATAATATATTCATGGATTACAGTTATATATTCTGTACATAGAAATATAAATATAGCATCAAATGTTGTTTTGCAAACAATAGCAATTTCAGCCTTAACGCTATGCATAGACTACATACTAGGATACCAAGGATGGGCGATAAATCTCGCAATACCAATAATTATAATAGTAGCAAATGTGACTATTTTAGTGTTAACTATAGTAAGCGTACGAAGATATTATAAATATGCAATATATCAATTAATATTATCTGTACTAAGTTTCATACCATTAATAATTTTACTTGCATTTGATGGGATTATAACAAGACCAATTTTCACAATAATTGCAAGTTCAATTGCAGCATTTACATTGGTTATGTCTCTTATACTATGTGGAAGAAACATTATAGAGGAACTTGATAGGAGGTTGCATATGTAACAGCAATTCACTAGTTTTGAAAAATATATTTAAAGTCCGTTCCATCTTGCTGGTAGATATATATTGTGTTCTCCAAGTGTTCGAACAAAATATATATCTACCACGTGGAACTACAAATTATAAAATTTATGTTGACAATTGGGAAGAAAATAAGTATAATTATATTTGTAAAAGGAGAAAACATATGGTAGCTAAAATATGGAAAAAAGTATTATTTGTAATTTTAATAATTGCTTGTTTATTTAATATAGTAAATAAACTTGTGCATAAAGCATCATTAGAGCAAGAGTTACAAAGCTCAGCAGAATATATTCAGCAACAACAAGCAGAGGGAGAGCTAAATAATTGAAATTATAAATAGTATAAGAAAAATTGTAAATTAAATAAAAGTAGTTGATAAATACTTGAAAAAAATAAAAAAATATGTTATCATATAAATTAGCGTTTTTAAAAAGTTAAGGGAGAGGTGAATACAAAATGAAAGAAGGATTACATCCAAACTATACAGAAGCAACAATTACATGTGCTTGTGGTAATGTTATGAAAACAAATTCAACAAAAAGTGATATGAAAGTTGATGTTTGTTCAAAATGTCATCCATATTGGACAGGTAACTTAAAAAGAGAAACAACTGGTGGTAGAGCAGATAAATTTAAGAAAAAATATGGAATTCAATAAGATGGAAATTAGGATAGCAAGTAGGCTATTCTTTTTTTGTGCAAAAATTTTAGAGTTATATAAAAACTAAAAGTTAATGTTTAATGATATTAAAATTGTGAATGTCCTGCAACGGGAGTTCTATTTTAAATAAACTCACTCCGTCCCGACGGAGCTCCCTGCTCCGTTCGCTTATTTAAAATAGAACATCCCTGCGCGGACTTTAAATTTAACTTTATCATTAAACACTAACTTCTAGTTTTGATAAATTAAAAAATCATGTATAAATTTACACAAAAAAAGAATAATAAGAAAGAAAAGTGGTGGGTATGAAAAAAAGAGTTATTGATGAGATTAATAGAAAATTAGATGACCTAAATTATGCGATGACAAAGAGCAAGTTTTTGGACTTGGTTGAACTTCTAGGAAATAGAAAGGAACTTTTTTGGAGAAATATTTGGTCCGGCATAGTCAAAGGCATTGGAATAGGAATTGGTGTTACTATTATAACAGCAGTTATAATTATTGTGCTTCAAAAGCTTGTAACATGGAATATACCTGTAATAGGAGAGTACATTGCAGATATAGTGGATATAGTGCAAAATAGTAGGTGAGATTTGCACCTAAAAATAAATAGAAAAAATTTGCTTTTTCTATTTATTTTTTTGCAATATTTATATATAATGTATTAGAGATTTTTGCACTAAGTAAAAAATAATAAAACTCAATCATATTACAACTTACGAAAGGAATGAAAATAAATATGAACTTAGCCAACAAACTTACAATTTTTAGAATTATTCTAGTACCAGTTATATTAATAATACCGTTTTTTAATATACAAGGTGCTTTATGGGGAGTGCCACTTACATACATAATAATAGATGTTGTTTTCATAATAGCATCATTAACAGATAAATTAGATGGATATATTGCACGTTCAAGAAACCAGATAACTAATTTTGGAAAGTTTCTAGACCCAATAGCAGATAAGATTTTGGTTATTGTAGCAATGCTTATTTTAGTTGAAGCAGGAAGGTTGCCAGCATGGATACCTGCAATTGTTGTAATACGTGAGTTTATTGTTTCTGGGTACAGACTAGTTGCAGTAGAAAAATCTGGTAAAGTTATTGCTGCAAGTATTTGGGGCAAGATAAAAACATGCACACAAATGCTTGGATTGGTTGTTGCATTTATAAATGTAAATAGCTTTGGAGCAATATTTAGTGGAGAACTTACAGGAGTAGCATTTGGAATAAATTTAGTTACAACAGTACTTTTAAGCATTTCAGTTATTGCTACAATATTCTCTGGAGTGGATTATTTAAAAGGTTGTAAAGAATTGTTTAAGGGTGAAATATAAAAGAAAATTAAATATGATGAAAGAAAGGGATTGAAAATGGATTTTGAACAAGCGAAAAAAAGAGTGGAGGAATTAGTTCCTTTACTTAAATATTATACACAAACATATTTTGATGATAAACAAGTTGTAAGCGATTATGAGTACGATATGCTTATGAAAGAACTTAAAGGAATTGAGAAAGATTTTCCAGAGCTTATAAGAGAAGACTCTCCAACACAAAGAGTTGGTAGCAGCATAAAAAAAGGTTTTGCAAAGGTAACTCATGAAGTGCCACTTCAAAGTTTGCAGGATGTTTTTTCATTTGAAGAGGTTAGAGATTTTGATGAAAGAATGAAAAAAATAGCAAAGGAAAATAATACTAAGTTAGATTATGTTGTTGAAACAAAAATAGATGGGTTATCAGCTGCATTAGAGTACAAAAATGGTGTGCTTGTAAGAGGTGCAACAAGAGGAAATGGAACAGTTGGAGAAGATGTAACTGAAAATCTTAAAACAATAAAGACTATTCCTAAAAAGCTAAAAGAGCCATTAGATATTACAGTTCGTGGAGAGGTTTTTATAAGCAAAGATGATTTTGAAAAATTAAATGCAGATAGATTAATGGATGAAGAAGAACAATTTGCAAATGCTAGAAATGCAGCAGCAGGCTCGCTAAGGCAGTTGGACAGTAAGATTACAGCAAAAAGACCTCTTGATATGTATATTTTTAATGTACAAAAATCAGATACGGTGCATTTCACAACTCATTATGAAAGTTTGCTATATCTTGAAAACTTAGGCTTTAATGTAAACCCAGTAAAAATCCTTTGCAAAGATATAGATGAAGCAATTGCAGCAATAGAAAAAATAGGGCAAGATAGAGAAAAAATATCATTTGGAATCGATGGGGCAGTTGTTAAAGTAAATGATTTGGAATTAAGAGAAAAGATTGGTACAACATATAAAACACCAAAGTGGGCAGTAGCATACAAATATCCACCAGAGAAAAAAGAAACAAAATTAAAGGAAATTATATGCCAGGTAGGAAGAACTGGAGCAATAACACCAATGGCAATCTTAGAGCCAGTAGTAGTAGCGGGCTCAAAAATATCAAAAACAACTCTTCATAATGAAGACTTTATAAAACAAAAAGATATTAGAATTGGAGATACAGTTGTAATCCAAAAAGCAGGAGATGTTATACCAGAAGTTGTAGAAGTAAAGAAAGATAAAAGAACAGGAAAAGAAAAGAAATTTAAAATGCCAAAAACTTGCCCTGTATGTGGAGCACAAGTAGTGAGAGAGGCAGGAGAGGCAGCATACTACTGCAATGGTATAGAATGTCCAGCAAAGCTATATAGGGGAATAATCCACTTTGCATCAAGAGAAGCAATGGATATAACTGGACTGGGAGACGCAATAATAGAAGAGCTAATAAATAGAGGATTAATTAGCAATATAACTGATTTATACAAATTAACATTAGAAGATGTGGCATCTTTGAAGAAAAATGGAAAGAAATTTGCACAAAACTTAATAAATGCAATAGAAGAAAGCAAACATAGGGACTTGTACAGATTAATAAATGCATTAGGAATAAGATATGTGGGAGTAAAAACTGCAAAAGTACTAGCAAAAACATATGGCACAATGGACAATCTTATGGGAGCTTCATATGAAAGCTTATGCATAAGAGAAGAAGTGGGAAAGATTATTGCAGAAAGCATATATAACTTCTTTAGAGAAGAACAAACAATAGATTTAATAAACAAGCTAAAAGGATATGGAGTAAACATGGAGGCAGAAGTAAACGAAGAAATGGACGACAGATTTGCAGGACAAACCTTTGTATTAACAGGAACTCTAGAAAAATACTCAAGAGACGAAGCATCTGAAATAATAGAAAACTTTGGAGGCAAAACTTCTGGAACAGTATCTAAGAAAACGACATACGTTTTAGCAGGAGAAGCAGCAGGAAGCAAATTAAAAAAAGCACAGGATTTAGGAGTAAAAATAATTACAGAGCAGGAATTCGAAGAAATGATTAAGTAAATGTCGCTTTAGGGACAGGCCTTAAAACGACAAAATTATCGTTTGTGGTACAAAACTAGAAATATGAAAGTTGAAAATCGATAAATAAATACAAATAAGGTTGGAAAAGAATTGGAATTTTGGCTAGGCAAACGAGGAAGAAAACCGGAGATGTACTTTGTGTACATCGAGGATTTTCGCACCGAAGTTTAACAACGTCAAAAACCAATTATTTTTCAACCAAAGAAAAAGGAGGAAAAATGGACGGAAAATATACATTTGAAGTGTTTAAACAAAACTTAGATGATGGATATCAAATATATTTTACATATGTACGTAATAGATATTTGCTTTTTAAAACAGCAGAAAATTGTTACACACAAAAACTTTTAACAGATAATCCAAAAAATCCACAACCACGTCATAGTATGATAACATATAAAAGAGTAAAAGAAATGTTTCCTCATATGGAACAAATTGAATATAAAATTGGTGTAGGAGAGTAAATTTTTGTAACTTTTTTGTAAAAATTGTTGTCAAAAAAGAATATTAAGTATATAATCGGGGTATAATGAATTTATATAAATTTATTAAAGACAAAGGAGGAATTTGTATGTTAAAAGCAAACATTGGATGGAGCACAGAAGCAGATAATTTTGAAGCAGGAAGAGCCTCAGCTAAGAAGGCTGTAGTAGATTTAGTTCAAACAAAGGTGGCATTTTTATACACATCAGCTGATAATGATGTTAAAAAAGTGCTTGAAGGTGCAAAAGCTGAACTTGGTACAGCACCAATTATTGGTTGTACATCAAGTGGAGGAATTATAGTTCCAGATGGCTATATTTCATCTGAGAATGGATTCGTAGGAATTATGGCTATAGGAGACCCAGACACAACTGTGGGAGTAGCAGGGTCAGCAAAACAAAAAGATGCTAGAGCAACAGGTAGAATGCTTGCAAAAGAAGCAATGGAAAAAGCAGGACAAACTGCAGCACCAGCATATTTTTATATGGTAGCTTCTCCAGCAGAGGAAGAAGATTATTTAAAAGGTATTGAAGATGTTATTGGTAGAGTACCATTCTTTGGTGGTAGTGCAGCAGATAACACAGTATCTGGCGAATGGAGTATTTATACAAATGATACAATATTCTCAGATGGATGTGCAGTAGCATTCTTCTACACAGATAAGCCAATGGCAAATGTGTACACAGGAGCATATCATGAGACAACAAACTCAGGTGTTATAACAAAAATAGAAGGAAAAAGAACTCTAGTTGAAATTGATGGAGAGCCTGCAATGAAAAAATATGCATCATGGACAGGAAAAAAATTAAAAGATTTAGCAGGAGGAAATTTACTTTCTCAAACAATATTAGCACCACTTGGAGTAAAAGATAGATTAGGAGATTTAGTAGCAATTCGTCACCCAATGAATGGAAATGATGACTACTCAATGAATATAGGAAATAACTTAGCAGTTAATACAGCTGTTATTCAAATGGAAGCAACAGTTGATGAACTAATTGATTCAACAGGAAAAGCAATGAAAGAAGCTAAGAAGAACTTGAAACAAGATGTTGGAGCTTACCTATTAGTTCACTGCGGTGGAAGAAAATTAGGAATTGGAGACAGAATTGATGAAGTTGCAAAACAATTAAAGAAAGAAGCAAATGGTGTTCCATTTATGACAATATTTACATTTGGGGAATATGGTTCAAAAGACCATGGAGCAAATACTTGTGGAGGATTAATGTTATCATTTACAGCTATAGCTAAATGAATGCAAACGTCTACTGAGAATGTAGATAGCCATAATATGGCACAATGTAATATGACGTTGAATTCAAAACAAGAAATAAAATCTCAAAAAGATACACAGGCAGACAATGAAAAAAGGAGGGAAACAAGCGTGAAAAATTTAATAGGATATGAATGGAAAGAAGCTTCTAATGGAGCTAAAATAGAAGTTGTAAACCCAGCAACAAGTGAGCTTATCGATACAGTTCCAAATGTTACAGAGGAGGATGTTGATGAAGCTGTAAAAGTTGCAATGGTAGAGCAAAAGAAATGGGCAGAAGTGCCTATTCATGAGAGAGCAGACAAATTATATAAATTTGTAGATTTAGTAGAGGAAAACAAAGAAAGATTAGCACAACTTTTAACAGCAGAAACAGGAAAGCCAATCAAAGAGGCTAGAGGAGAAATTGCAAATGTTAGAATAGGTGTTAGAGCATTTATAGAAAGAGCAAAACACTTATATGGTGAAAGCATTCCAGCAGGACAAGAAGCTGGTCAAGAAAAAACAATGCAAATAACAAAAAGATATCCAATAGGTGTTGTTGCAGCAATTATACCATTCAACTTCCCAAGTGATTTGTTCTGTCAAAAAGTGCCACCAGCACTACTTATGGGAAATAGTATAATTGTAAAACCATCAAACTACAACCCATTAACATTAATAGAATATGTAAAATTAATGATAGAAGCTGGAGTTCCAGCAGGATGTATACAAATATTAACAGGTGATGGACCAACTGCAGGACAAGCACTAGCTCGTCATCCAGGAGTACATTTAGTATCTCTAACAGGTGGAACAGCAGCTGGTATTCAAACAATGGGTACATGCTCACAAAACTTAACACATGTAATGCTTGAACTAGGTGGAAATGATGCATTCATTTTCTTAGAAGATGGAGACATGGATTTAGCAGTAAAAGAAACCATTTGGGGAAGATTATATAATGGTGGACAAGTTTGCTGTGCAAGCAAGAGATTCTTAATTCATAACTCTAGAAAAGCAGAATTTATAGAAAGAATGAAAGAGGTTATATCAAATCTTAAAGTTGGAGATCCAACAAAAGAAGATACAGATATGGGACCAATGATTAACATAAATGCTGCTAAGAGAATTGAGGACCAAGTAAATCAAATGGTAGCAGAAGGAGCTACAATAGTTTGTGGTGGAAAGAGAGAAGATGCATACTACTATCCAACAATATTAGATAATGTAACAAGAGATATGGAAGTTGCTAAAGATATGGAAATATTCGGACCTGTAATCTCTGTTATAGGATTTGATACTGTAGAAGAGGCAATAGAAATTGCAAACCAATCATCATATGGTCTATGTGGATGTGTTATAACTAAAGATTACTCTTTAGGAATGAAAATCGCAGATAGATTAGAATGTGGTGGAGCAATAGTAAATGGTGCAAGCTTCTATCGTTCATTCGAAATGCCATTCGGTGGATGGAAACACAGTGGTATAGGAAATGAAGGAGTTCTTACAACATTACAAGAAATGAGCAGAATTAAGACGATTATTTTGAAAAATATACTTTAGGAGGAAAAGAAAGATGGCAGTTACAAAATTTGTTTTAAATGAGACATCTTATTTTGGAGAAGGTGCAAGAAGTGTTCTTGCAGATGAGATTAAAAATAGAGGATTCAAAAAAGTTTTAGTAGTTACTGATAAATCACTTTATGAAGTTGGTGTTAGCAAAAAGGTAACAGATATATTAGATGAAGCAGGAATCGAGTATGGAGTATATCATGATGTACTTCCAAATCCACCAATTGCAAATGTAAATGCAGGAATTGCAATGTGTAAAGAAATTGGCGCAGATTTAATAGTTGCTGTAGGTGGTGGCTCTAGTATAGATACTGCAAAGGCTATATCTATAATTATGACAAACCCAGATAGAGCAGATGTTGTTTCATTAAATGGAGCTTCTAATACAAAAAATAAAGGATTACCAATTATAGCACTTCCAACAACAGCTGGTACAGCTGCAGAAGTTACTATAAATTATGTTATAACAGACCCAGATAGAGAAATAAAAATGGTTTGTGTTGATGAACATGATATTCCAATAATAGCAATAGTTGATACAGAACTTATGGCTTCTATGCCAAAATCAATAGCGGCTTCAACAGGAATGGATGCTTTAACACACGCAATTGAAGGATATATAACAAAAAATAGAAATACAATGTCTCAAATGTTTTCTATGAAAGCAATTCAATTAATATATGATAACTTAGACAAAGCAGTAAATGAAAAGGATCAAGAAGCTATAAATAACATGGGACTTGGTCAATATATAGCAGGTATGGCATTTTCTAATGTTGGCCTTGGAATAGTTCACTCAATGGCACATCAATTAGGTGCTGTATATGATACACCACATGGACTAGCAAATGCTATACTTCTTCCAACAGTTATGAAATTTAATGGCGAGACAAGTTATGAAGAATATAGAGAAATTTTAACACAAGCTTTCCATACAGATGCAACTAAATTTACTAAAGAAGAAGTTATCAAAACTTTCTGTGAAAAAATAAAAGATTTATCAGAAAGAGTGGGAATAACTCAAACAGTAGGTGAAGTTGGTGGAAAAGTAGAAGATATACCAATGCTTGCTGATAAAGCAATGGAAGACCCATGCAAACCAGGAAATCCAAGAGAGGTTACAAAGGAAGACTTCATAAAATTATATGAAGAGGCTATGTAAGTAAATAAAGCGTAGAATTAGTAGGCAAATAAATGTCTACTAATTTTGCTGAAAGAAACACCGAAATTAAAATAAAATTTGCAATAAAAAATAAATTGTGGTATAATTAAATTATGTTACCAGAGGGTAGCAAATAAATATTGAAGGGATTGTTATACATGACAATCAGCGTTGAGAAAAATGGCATGCAGAGATTTATTCCAACGGTAGAAGGTTGCGTTTTTAAAGAAGGCAACCAGGAATTGCTGAGAACGGTAAATGAAATTCTGAAAACGACGGGGTTCACCGTGGCAGGTGGCGATCTCGAAAAGAGAGCATTGCATCTTGAAGTCGAGAACATGCGCTGCCGGTCAGTCTGTATGAGTGAAAAACAAGTTGCACAGCACTTGCGCCAGCACTTGCAAATTCCGTCTGGATATCTCTTTATCGGCGGAGTAGCCTGCTAACAATCCAGAACTTGACCATAGATTATGGCCAAAGAGGAGAGAGCATTCAAAACGCTCTCTTCTTTTTTTGGGGGAAAAATAAAAATTTTCAAAAAAACTACTGTCAATAGTTTTTGAAAATGTCCTAAAATTTTTTAAACATTAACGGGAAAATAA
>CAMOBD010000017.1 GCA_946578345.1 uncultured Clostridium sp. | reverse complement strand
ATACAGAACCGTACGTGCAGTTTTCCCGCATACGGCTCTTCGTAATAACATTCACCTTTAATCAAACAAACTAAAATATATCTTTGGGTATGGTAGTTTGTAGTATTTTAACATTTCGTTAAAACCTTCCCAACTATAACTTTTTCTATTACTTCTTCTATTTAATACCTTAAATAGATATTCTATTGTTCTGTGTCTGAAAGTCCCTATCATTGTGCTATTATGTGATATTCCATAGTAACGGTAATGTCCTAAAAGTTTAATTCTTAACTTTCCCATTAACTCACTAACTTTTGTATCTCTGTTTTCGTACAGCCATACTTTCATAGCCTTTGCTTTCTGTTTAAATTTCTTCTTGCTTGTCTTAACTTTGATACAAGGCTTTCCTTGTCTTGTTCTACTACAATAGAATGTGAATCCTAGAAAGTCAAAAGTTTCTGGTTTGCCTTGTCCTAGTGCTTTTCTATTTTGTTCTGCAAACTTTCCAAATTTTATTATTTTACTTTTACTACTTTCTAATTCTAGTCCAAATTTACTCATTCTTTTCTTTAATGCCTCATAATATGCTTGTGCTTCTCTTTGATATTGAAAACCTGCAATAAAATCATCTGCATAAACTACTAGAAAATTCTCGCCTTCTGCTCTCTTTTCTATTACTTCCTTATACCATAATACTAATACAAAGTGCATATAGATATTTGCTAATACTGGGCTTATTATATTTCCTTGTGCTGAGCCTTCTTCTGTTGCTACATATTTTCCTTTGTCCATTATTCCTGCTTTTAGATATTTCTTAATTAGTCCTATGATGTTTGGGTCTTTTATGTTATATTCTATGAACTTTATCATCCATTCATGGTCTATATGGTCGAAGAAACCTTTTATATCTGCATCTACAATGTAGTTTATTCTTGTTGTTGATATACTTTTATGCACATATTTTATTGCTTTATGGCAACTGTTGTTTGCTCTAAAACCATACATATTGTCTTGAAATTTTGGTTCATATATTGCCTCTAGTATTTTCTTTAATGCTAATTGTACTATTTTATCTTCGTATATTGATATTCCTAGTGGTCGCATTTTACCATTGTCTTTTGGTATATATACTCTAAGTGCTGGTGCTGGTTTATATGCTTTGTTCTTTAGTCTTATTACTAAGTCTTTAATATTTTCGTCTAGGTCTTCTGCATATTCTTTCTTGCTTACATTATCAATTCCTTCTGCCTTATTTCCATCGAGTTCTTTATGACATTTCTTTAGCAATTCTTCGTTGATTAAATGATACAATGATGTAAATATTGGTCGTTTTTCATTTCTTGATTTGTCTGCTATTCTTTCTAGTTTCGTTTCCATTATTCCTCCTGTCCCTGAGTACAGATAATGTTTCCTCAGAAAGACCGTTATTACGTAAGTCCCTTCGCTCCGTTTCCATTACAGAAATTTCATCACTACTACGAACTTATCCGACTGCCTAATACTCTTTTGGCATTCTCCGTTTTATTGTTGTTTGCCATACTTGTATTATTACAAGAAATATTAGGCTCTCCCCAGTTGATAAGCAATCACTATGTAAAATATGATTGGCTCTAATGACCCCGTAAAAGTCTGAATAATCTCACCATACCAATTATCCAGATGTTGCATTCCGTGGTAATTAGCACGTCTGCCTTTTAATTGGTAACATTTCGGGGCTGAATTGCCTTTTAACCCTACTTTCTTGCTGTTTACGCTTTACTCATAACATTACTGCCATAAGCACAAAACTCGCTATTGAGTGGTTGGTTAGACCTTGCTCAAACAGGATTTCCACCTGCTAGATTACTTACCATTTGCTGGGCGCACAATTACTAATTGTTTTTATTACCATTTTCCTTTTTTTATTCTTCCAGCAACTAAAATTATTCCAAATATTAAAATAATTAATATTATTGAAATCCAAATTGGTGATAGTACCCATATCCAAGACCAACTAATATTATTTGTCAATTTTAATACAACAAATATTAAAGTTAATACACTTATAAATCCCATTCCACTATTTCTAACATTTTTATCTTTCATAGAGAATCTCCTCCAAACTATAAATTAGTATTTCTATTATAATATCATAAAAAAAAAAATTACTCTATACTTTCGTATAAAGTAATTTTAGAAATTGTAAGTTGCTGTTATCTTTCATCATCTAAAATTTGTATTTTTACTACTTCTTCTAATAGTGTAGGACTAATTTCATTAATTATTTCATCAGTAAAAGTAATTGATATATTACTTCCCTCTTTTAAATCTGTGACTTTAACTTCTTCGCCTCTCCAAGTCATTTTTATACTATCATCTACTTTAAATGTAAAATTCCCCCTATAATTTATATCATTTACTTCTAGACCTTTTACATTAACATGAAAACTACCATCATTATATTGTTTTATGCTTTCAATTTTTGCATAAAATGTTTGACCATATACTACATTACTAATTGCTAAATCATCATTTACTATACTCCTTTTTCCTATAAATAAGCCAACCATAAAACTCACTACAATAATTATTATAATTCCTATTATAATAAAAATTTTTTGTTTACCACTCATATTTTTTCCTCTCTTTCTAATTTATAAATACAAATTAAAGTTTTTATTATAATATCATAAAATGAGAAAAAAAAATAGTCTTTTTTTATTATAATATCATAAAAATACAATAAAAAAATAGTCTACTCTCAAAAAAAGAATAGACTATTTATAATTAAGCAACTTTATTTGATATATAATTAATATCAAATATTTCATCAAAAAAATCTATTTTAAAGATATCGTTATAATTATCAATGCATTTAGTATCTAAATTATAGCCTAATGGCAATAAATCACGAAATATACGATTTATTATATAATCTAAATTATTGTTACAATTAGGAATTCTTATAACAAAAGTAATATTTCTTATATTAGTATTTTGTATCTCTTTTAAAATCATATATGAATTAGAAATATTTTGAAAACTAATAACTGGTAAATTTAATGCATCTTTTATAAGATGGCCTAAAATAAAATTATCTGTTAAAATAACATTTTGAGTATCTGCAGATATGTTACTTTTCATTATATAATTTTTGGTAGCTGTTCCATTTATTTTACCACTACTTGAAAACCATATATCTTCAGAATCATTAAATGGCTTATCTAAATGAATTGATAGACCTTGTATGCATCCATCTTCATTGAAAACTGGTACAAAGAAACCATCATATCTATTAAAGCACCATTTAAAATCTTCCTCTTGGAATAGACCAGGTATTCCTGATAAATCATATTTTTTAGATAAATTATGAGCTATTATTCTTCTTTTTATATAGTTTTTAGGTACTGTACGATACAAATTATCTTCAATAGAATTATTTAATAATCCCATTTTTCTCAAATAATTTCTATGTTGACCTTCTAATCTTAGCATATTTAATAAATCTCGATATACCATATCTCTAATTTCGATATCTGCTAATAAATTTATAGGGCTGATTTCTACAGCTGTTCTATTTTGAGAATAACATTCTTTTTCAATTAATTCTTTATATGCCCTTTTATTGTCAATTCCTCTTACTCGTGCATATAAACCTATTGAGAATCCACCAGCACCACACCTTACACAATGATATTTATTATTAGTAGAATTTAAAGATAGGGTTGGTATTTTACTATTTTTATTATAACCACAAAAAGGGCATATTGCTTTAATTTCATATCCTTTTTGATCTACTATTTCTAAACATAAATGATATGCTACATTTAGTATATTTATATGTTTTACAACTTCCTGATAATCTAATCTATCCATATTTTTGATTCCTTTCTTTTTATTTTCTTTTCCAATAATAAAATAGTTCGTCGTTACACTTTATAATAAAATCCTTCCTATTAATAAATTTCTTATTATATTTCTTTATGATTTCTACAAAGTTCACTAAATCCTCCCAATAAGGTGCAACTAATAATAACTTTCCATTTTTATATAATTTAAACATAAACTTTCTCCTTATAAATCAATTTTATATTTTAAAAGTAATTCATTTGTTACAGTTATATCTCTTCTATTTAATTCTTTTACTACTCTTTCATAGAATTGTTTTTTGCCTTGTTTTTTAAATACATAGGCAAGTTCAAGTAAATAATCTGTATTACATTTAGTTAAATCGTCCATCTTTACCTCCTATTTCAAATATTGATTTTATATGATTTATTTGTTTTTCAAACTCTTTTTTATCAATAATAACTACACTGTCATTATGTTTTAAATATTCTTGTATATCACATATAGTAGATAAATTTTCATTTAGATAATGTTTATATGTAATTGTTCTATAACTTATAATTGTTACAATGGATATTTGTTTATTATTTACCCATATTCCAAAATAAGTATCTAAATTATCAAAAGGATTTTTTCCTTTTAAGAACACATTTTTTAAATCTTTAATCTCAATATTACATTGTTCTTTTGAAAAATTACATTTTTCGTATTCAATAATCATAATAGTTTTTTCTCCTTTCATTTAAGCAACTAGTCGTTCTTCTTGAACTTCAAATTCTTCAATATCTTTTATAAATTCACTTGCACATTTTTTTATTTTTGTACCTAAATCAATTAAAATGTTAGGGTTACCATTCGCATATTGCACAATATAATTAAAGCTACACATAGAATTATCAAGTCCAAAATAATCTGCTACTATATAAGCAACAGATTCAACAAATGTTTCAGATAAATTTTTATCAGTCTTATAATCAAAATCATCATATATTCCATGTGTCAATTCATGTAATAATACTGCTACCTTTGCATCAATAGATAATTTTTTGTCTATTGTAATTGTTTTATTTTTAGGACTATAAAAACCTTTTAATCCTCCATATAAATTTTCTTCATATATTGGAAATTTACTGAATTGTTTTAATTTATCAAAAAAAGAACCCATATTTTCACTATCAAGCATTTTAATTTGTAGTGGTATTGGTTCCCCAACAGTTTGAGATATATCATATACATATACTTGTTTATATGCTATATAATTATATGTTTGTTCTTCTTCAACTTCTTTGCCATCTATAACTTTTTTTACTTTTGTCTTTCCTTGTGCTGGCATTCCTGCAGTTATTTGTATCCTTTTTGCACCTTCAATTAACTCTCGTCCAACTTCTTTCCATTTTGCTTTTCCGGCAACATTGGTAGCATCAGGGAATTGACTATATATTAAAACAATATTATTAAAACTATATTTAGTAAATTGATTTTGAAATTTTAAATATTTTTCATATTCTCCATTTGCTACAATAGTTTGAACATTTTTTACTACTTTATCAAATATTTCTTTTGCTCTAGCTTTTCTATTTATTTTATGTTTCATTTTATTTTCCTCCTTTTAGGCAGCCATATTTTTAAAATTATATTTGATGACTTTAATCTCTTGTTTTTTCTTGTATTTTTCTTTTTGATCCATAAATTGCCTAAAATTAACCCAATTATTTATAAATGTATTTTGTTCTTCTGTGAACTTTTGTGAATGGTGAGGCAATTCTTTTTGAACTATATGACCATTTTTAAATTCTAAAGTAATAAGAGATTTATCAACTTTTTCTATATCTCTCATAAAGAATATTTCTGTTTGAGAATTTATATATGGTTGAAGATACATACTTCCAACACAATTTCCCTGTTGTAATCCTTCTTTTTTCAAATCATCTATACTAGGAGCTGGAAATATAATGTACTTATTATCTTCATAAGTATATTTTGATAGTTCTAGATATCTTAAGTACGCAGCAAAATGTGTTTCTCTATCTTCTTCAATAGTTAATTTTTTCTGCATTTTATCGTGTCTTGATATTAAATTTCTTGGAAATAAATCTTTTTTTGATTTATAATTTAATGCTAATTTTTTAGACATAATTAGATAATCTCTATAAATAATTAAATTATTTAATCCTTTATAATATTTCATTAATTTTTTTAAAGGTACAAATTCACTAATTTCTTTTAAAAGTTTAATATTTGAAGCATTTAATTCCAAATTTGAATTTGAGAAATCATCTAATATATTATTTTTTATTAGATATCTTAAATGATTAAGATTGCAATACTTAAACTTTTGAAATAACTCACTGTCTGCTCTTTGGAATAATCTTAATATCATTAATTCTTTATATGTTACATTATTATCTTGCATAAATTTCAAAAAGCTTTTAGGAACTCCAAATCTTTTGTAAAAACTACCATTTTTATTTAAGGCCTTAGAATAAAAACATAAATTATATAATTTCATATTCCATAATAATTCGAAGCTACCATAAGCTGCTAATTCTAGTACATCTAAAAAGTTGTAACGATAATATGAAAATTTATTCATAAATTCTTTTATAGGTGCATATTCCATATTTGTACCTTTTATAATTCTTTTTTTATTATATGGATATGTAGGATGGTCTGTAAAATATTTATATCCTTTATACTTTGACCAATTAATCTTCTTATATCCGTGATATACTCTCAAAAGTCCAAACATATTGATATAAACATTGTTACCTAAAAACCTACCTATGCCTGGTATAATTCTTGCATATTCAATACAACTTTTTTTAATTTTTTTATTACCTTCTTCAAAATAAGAATATATTTCAAATATCCTTATTATAACCTTTTTATCCATTCTTTGAACTAATACAACGGATTGCTCAAATGAGTGTCTATAATAATTTATACCATAGACACATGATACTTGATGACAATTAGGACATTCTACATAATCACGAACTTTTATTGTAGTATCAGAAAAATATTTATGACAATTTGTGCAATATAATTTTTTCATTTTCTTATCTTTGATAATAAGATGGTGAGTTTTTGAATTTTCATTAATAAAATTTTCCCAATACTTTGGAAATTTGCACTTTTTGTCTATTTTAAGCATTAGCTTGTCTATTTCTTCTTGTTTCATCATACAACACCTCCAAATAAAGAAATTTGAGCTGTTTCTTTCTTTTTTTCCATATTTTCTTTTGCCTTTTCTAACGAAACAACATTGTTTTTAGTGTTTTCCTTTTTAGAAGATGTTTGGGGTTTAGACTTGTTTTCTGTTACATTTTTCTTTTCTATCTTTAGAAAAGAATTAGGTAATGAAAAATACATAATAGCCCATGAATAAACAACTTCGTTAGTAATATAATTCCATCCATTTTTCATATATTTATGCGCCTTGTTTTTTATAAAACTACACATTTCTTCAATTGTTTTTTCTTCATTTAAATACTTATTCTCCATATCTTCACGAGATAATAAATAATCTACAGTTTGTAATAACGCTTTGTCTTCTTGGTCTTTTACTTGTTCTTTTAATCTTTCAAAACCAGTCATTTTTTTACCTCCATTTTCTTAAATCTTGTATATAAATCACTTTTTGATTCTTTTTCCATATATTTTTGATAATTTTGCAAGCCATATTTATTGATTTTTTCCTGCTTTTCTTTTTGAACTGCTTTTATTACTTTTTCTAGTTCAGTAAAGTCATAGAATCGGCAAATAAGGCCATCTTTTATGATGACCTTATCTCCAATATAATCTTTTATTACATTAAATCTATAACTATATTTCTTTTTGCCAGGATGATCTGCTATTCTAACACCACAGGATAGTCCATAATCTAATTTTAGATAAATTGAACTTGTAGTATATGAATTATAACGATGGACAATAAAACCAATGGAAATTAGTTCTTGAATTAGAATACTTGCAACTTCTTTACCTGTCATTATGCTGCCTCCTTATGTATTTGATTCTCTTGCAAATATTTTTTCTTGTCTATTTTATCTGTAATTAATTTAAGCATAGGTTTTATTAGCAACACCTTACTTTCAGGAACATTTATTTCTGATACTCGTGCAATTTTTTCTCCATAACTTGTAGGAGCTACAACTAAATCTCCAACCTCTAATGGAATTGTTGTAATATAAGAATATGCTCTTCCACTAAATGTTTTAGGTACATATTTATCTTCATATTTTACACTAATAATATTTGTTTCCATACTATTCTTCCTCCAATCCTTCGTAATATTCTTTTAATTCTTCGTACAAAGACTCTTTTTCCTGTAAGTCATAAAAATTATCCATAGGAGAATTATTAAGCCAAATTACATCATCTTTATTAGAATAGTTATTATTGATTTTTTGTATTAATTTTCTCGCTTCATCTACTATAGCGTCTCTTTCTTCTTTTGAAATTTCATTTTCCTCATTCATAACATATTCTATTTGTTCATTTAAGTTTTGAATAACATCTTTGGCTTTTCCAATAATTTCTTCATCATCGTTTTTGAAAAATTTATTTTTGCATAATTTATCAAAAAACTCATTTATTAATTCTTGCATATTAAGACCTCCAATCTTCAACTAAAATGGAAGATCATCACCATTAGAAATAAAATCATTTGATGAAGAATCTTCTTTTAAATCTTCGCTTACAGTTTCCTGAGTGCTATCAGTATTTCCATCAATTTTTGTAAAACTATCAGCAAAATCTATTTCTTCTGCAATAACTTCTGTTACATATCTTCTAATACCGTTCTTATCTTCATAATTTCTTGTCTGTAGTCTACCTAACACACATATTTGAATACCTTGTTTTAGATATTTTTCAATAAAATCCGCAAGTTTAGAATAGCCAACTATATTGAAAAAATCTGCTTGTCTTTCTTCTCCTTCTTTTACATACTTTCTATTTACTGCTAGGCTAAATGATGCAACTTTGATATTATTTGTTTGTGAAAATCTTATTTCTGGAGCTTTTGTTAATCTCCCTAATAGTATTATTTTGTTCATAATTAATTCCTTCCTTTCTGTATCTATCTTCTGATAGTTATAAACTTTAATATATTTTCATTAATACGATATTTTCTTTCTAATTCAGATATAATATCTGCTTTTCCTACAAATTGAATTAAGTAATAATAAGCATATTCATATTCTCTAACTTTATAAGCCAACTTCTTTTTACCTAAATTTTCTTCCACAGATATTTTTCCGTTTTTAGTAAGATACTCTCTTATTTTTTCTATAACAGTATTTCTTTGTTCTTCTGTAATATCGTCTTTCATCAAAAAAATTGTTTCATAATTGTTCATAAATAAAATCCTCCTTATATCATTATTTTTTCTTGAATTAATAATTCTTGTCCTACATTTATGTTGTCGCCTAATGTAAATTGAACTTTCCAATATTTTTTAAGTTCATTTTCAATATCTCTCATATTTTTTAATTCTTTAATAGTGTGAAAGCCTTTCACATAAATATATTCTTGCAACTTTTTAACAGCAACCTCAAAGATTCTATTTATATCTTCACTGATAGCAAGAATATTTGATTCTGCAAAAGGTAATTTTAAATTTTTGCTAATTAACATATATATTTTTTGAGAAGATGTATTATTTTCCATATACTTGACAATAGGTGTTGTTTTAAAAGGATTTCTAACCTTTTTCAAAATAGGTAATGTATTTTTTTCTACCTCATTATTAACAATGAAATTGAAAATAACATTGCTATTTGATTTTAAAATATCTTTAATTTGTGATATTTTCTTCTCATTACACTCTATATCGAATTTAAGATGATAACCTTCTGTATAATTTTTCACAGGATATTCTAATTTTTTTCTTCCTAAAAAATAAGTCTTTTTTACTTTACTTTTTTGTTCAAAAAGTGTTACTATTCCACCTTGAATAAAATCAATTTTTCTTTTACTAATATTAGGATTTAAAACAACCATTGCTAAATATTTCATATAAATTCCTTCCTTTCTTATGCAGCATTTTTAAAGATAAATTCTTTATTATGCATTCTATTTTTTTCTTTAATTTTTCTTTGTCTATAATAGTATTCTTCTAAAAATTCTTCTTTGTAATGGTTTATTTTCTTTTGATGTTTTGAAAGTTTAAACATATTGTAAAACTTCCTTGTATCTTTCTTTTTCATTGAAGTAATTTTTTTATTTTTAATTGAAACAACAATAAAAGTACCATATAAAATGCATCCTTGAAAAAACCTATTAAATTCATCATTTTCTGCATTTTGATTTGCAATTATTAAGTTGTTTTCATTTGCTCTTATTTTTAATAAATTATCTCCTATAAAAGCCTTTATAAATTTTGTGCTTGCTGGGATTTTAACTTTTTGTACCTCTTTATTTGGCATTACTAATAAACATTTAATTTTCATATGTATATCTTCCTTTCTTTTAAAACAAAGAGATTTGACAATTTCCTTTAATCATAACCTCTTTAAATTTATTTTGTATTGTTTTATCAACAATAATTTCATTTTGATTTGAGTTCATCATATTTTTTGAGTTTTTTACAAAAGCATTTCTAAATTTCCAATATTGTAAAAAATATAGTGGAGTTTCCATTCTAAACTTCATCTTTTGTGATATTGAATCACCACATTTTACTATTGCAGGTATTCCATATAATGCTAATTGTATATATGTCATATAAACACATGTACTTGAAATATCTGTTACATCAATAAATAAATCTTTTTGATAATCTATATTGTGTTCATTTAATACTTTTGCATAAGCTAAAACTAATCCGTCCAGAACCACAGGCCGGATCCATAACTGTTATGTATCCATTTGTTTGGACTTTTTCTTTAAGTGAATTTTCATCAGTTACTGACATTTCCGCCATTAATTCTGCAATATGTTCAGGTGTAAATACTTGACCTAAATTTCTATTTTTTGATGATATATTCATATAGATTGGCCCTAATATATCTACGATTTTTTTACTATCTTCATACATCATAATCAATTCCCCAAACATTTTTATAAATAGCGATTGCTCCTTTTTATTATAGGAATTTATTGTTCTTAAATATTCATTTTCTAATTCTTCATTTTTTGCAAAAGAATTATAAATGCTTATGGCACACATCTTTACGAAATCAGAAAAAATAGTTAGTCTATCATGAAAAGAACATAACTCATCATAAGTTTTTTTAAATTCCATATTTTTTAATTCATACATTTTGCACTCCTTTAATAATCAGAAAAAGACAGACTATATCTGCCTTTTCTAAAATAATTTTTATGCTGCTCTTGGAATAGCAGTATTATTTTTGCGATAAGTATTGAAAGTTTTTGCATTTGTTATCACAGGTTTTATAATAGTACAATTATCAGTATTATAATAATCTGCAATTTTTAAATTTGAGCCTTTAACTACATTAGATACTATTAATTGTGAATTGCTTGAATAATCTTTTATAAAGTCATAATCAGCACAAGATTCCATATCATCAATAAAAATAGGAAAATTAGTTCTTGCTATTTGATTAAACATATTAGCAAATTCTAATGCTGTTGCAATAGTTTCGGACCTAGATAGATTAGACAAAGAATTTCCTTTGTATGTAATGATAAAATCTTCTTTGATTTCTCCAGTAGTTTTTAATACAGAATAAAAGTTTACTTTAACATCTTTTAAATATTGTTTAGCAAGTTTCATCTTTTCTTCAATGTATGCAATATATAACTTTTGTGCAACTTTTCTAGCATCCTTTAATTGTTCTATATATTTATTTTGAGTAACAATTTGCTTATTAAAATTAGATATGTCAATTTTAGCATTTTGTATATTTTTTTCTTTGATAGAAATTTCATTATTAAATCTTTCTATCTCTTTTTTTTCTAATTCTAATTTATTTATGTTTTCCTTTAGATTAGCAATTTTTTTACTATTATCTATGATAGTATCTCCACCTAATGCGTGATATTGACATCTTTCCATTGCCAGTTTGAATTTCAAGTCTTTTTGCTTAGTCTCCAATGTATTTTTTCTATTAAAAGCATTTGTCAAATCTTTTTTCATATTAGCAATAGTCTTTTCTTTTGATTCATTTTGTATATGTTGTTCGCAAGTAGGGCAGATACAATTTGTACCTTCTTTAATTGCCAAATATTTTTGTTTACCAGTTTTCATTGTCTTTTCAAGTTCTGTGATTTCTGTTGATACATTCAAAATTTCATTTTCTAAATCTTCTACTTTTTGCTTTTGATTTTCTTTATCTTTAATTTGTTTATTATTAGATAATGAATCTAATTCTTGATAGGCAAGTGAAAGTTCAATTTCTTTCTCAAACTTTTTGGTTTCAGGTAATTTTTCATCTGCTATATTTTGTGCATAATCAATTTTTCCATTTAAAGTAGTAATATAGCTTTCAGATTTCTTAATATCTTGATTTAACTCTGACATATAAGTTGGTATATCTTGAGGGATACCTTCTAATATTTTTTGATCTTCTAGTTCTAAATTATCATAAGCAATATCCATAAATATATTTAATATATGCATATTTATAAAGTCCTCTTGTTCTTTTGGAGAAAGCATATAATAATATTTTACATCTCTTAAAATAACATCTTTGAAACTACTAAATAATTCCTTTTGTGATAATTCCTCGAATTGTTTATTAGTAATTTCTTGTAATTTATAAGAAGAATAAATTTCTTTTAATTCTTCTTCAGTGAATTTATCATATATTTCTCTTACATGGATTTTAAAATATCTTTTAAGTAAATTTTGCTTTTGCAAATCACTTAACTTATTAAATATTTCAAATGGTTTTATATCAGATAAATACTTATCTACCATTTCTTTTTGTTCTGCAGGTTTCTTGCTTAAGAAATAGAGCGGATTTATAATAGATAAAAATAATTTTTTATCTTTATAAAAGCTAATAAGTTCATTTTGAATTACTGGTTTTCCATCAAGAGTAAGAAAATTGTTTTTTGTTCCAACTTTATTTTTACCACGAACTAATATGTGTTTAATTCCTTGATTATCTGTAAAATGCAGTTCTCCATAAGAGGCATCGCATTTACGATGTATAAGACATGATTTTTCATCTCCAGACAAATTAGTTCCCAACATTATATTTACAATTGCATATAGTATATTGCTTTTTCCAGAACGATTTTTTCCAGTAATATTAGTAGTATCAAATAATTTGGTTTCAAATACACCTTTGAATTTTCTAAATCCAATTGTTTTTATATAATCAACTTTCATAATTTAACTCCTTTATCTATTTTTTGATTTTTTATTTTTTCGTTCATAAGGATTTCTTAAATATTGTGGTTTTATCCAATCCTCAGTTCCATTTTTAAATCGGACTAAATAATCTCTATAATAAGAATCTCTTTCAATAATAATAGCTGGTAAATTTTTATAAAAAACACCAGCATTTTCACCAGGACCGATATACAAATACCTTATGATTTTTTTTGAATTTATTATACATTGTATATTCTCCTTTTTTTATTTAATTTTTTTGTTCAATATTGACTTTTAGATTTTTTTTATGTATTATATATACAATTAATGCAAATGACATTTGTAAATAACTAGTAGTATAAGAATTGCCTTTCTTATGCTGCTATATTTTTTTCGTTATTTTGTACGAATTTTACTTCTGATATAATTTTTTTATCTTTAAACTCTTGTATCTCTGCCTCAAATACAGAGCCAATACCACATTCTAATATTGTATCAATAAGCTCTGGTTTAACAATAAAATTTATAGGTTTATCAGTCATATCATAAAACTCGCCAATAAAATATTCTTTTGGTTTTCCATCTTTGTTAAAAGTTTCTGTATGATGTCCTGTAAAATAGTAGCATTTATCAACATCAGGGTTTTCCTCAATTATAATTTTTTTTGTTGTTTTAGTCTTTCCTTTTGTAGTTTTGTTTTTAGTTTCTTTTACTTTTTCTTGTGTTTTCTTATTTTCTTGTTTTTGGGTATTTTCTACACTATTATTCACAGTTTGTACATTTGCTGTGGATTGTTCTTGTCTATTTACTTCAATTTCTGGGTTTTTTGTAACTGAATAAAAATCTTCTTTTTTCATAATATCAACGATATAATTATTAAAAGTTTTACCATCTTTAGAATTTTCAACTTGTTTTAAGAATAAAATATATCTTCCTTTAACACTATTACCTTGTGCTTTTTGTAAAGAAAAATATTCATTAAGTGAATCTATTGCTTGTGTACTTGTAGTTTTCATAAGCCATATTCTATCTGTTGCAATCTTAGGTATTAAGAATTTTAGCCAACCTACTTTTTTACAATCAGATGGACCATTTTCTTTTTTCTGTCTATATTGACATTCTTGTCCTAAACAATCGACTTTTTGCCAACCATCTTTTGTCTTTTGATTTGCTTGGTCTGTTCCAAACATACAATAACATACTTGGCCTGATTGATTTGATCTTGAATATTTTGCTGAAAAAGGCTCATCACTTATAAATTCTATTTCAATATATGTCTTTCCCTTATATATTTCATCAAATTTTTGTAAGTAGCCTTGCATAAATTGGTCTTGTACTTTTGCAATAAAATGACCTAATTCTTTTGCTCTTTTTTTACCATTTGCTGTTTCTACTTGTTCTCCATGTTGGATTCTTCCGAATTACTGGTAAATTTACATACCTTGTTTGTTCCATATTTTTTCATTCCTTTCATTCTACTATGCAGCAACTAATTCTTGTGCATAATAATAATTTTTTTGTACTTTTGTTAAATCAATAGTATAAACTGGATATATGTTATTTTTTATAGGACATATTCCTGTTTGACTTTTGATTATACCTAACTCTAATAATTGTGGTATTAGGGTAGGCTTGAATTTACAGTCAACCACAACCTCATCATCTCTTAACCTTTTACTATTTTGTTCAAGTGAAATATCTGCAAAATGTGCAGTTTCGTTTGTAGCTGGATCTGTACCAAATAAACTAAGTTGTAAATCTCCATTAGAATATCTTGAACTATGTAAAAAACAATTTTTGAATATAGTTTCATACAGTTCAAAACTAAATCCATTTTTCATAATAACTAAATCTCCTTCCATTATTTTTGTGTAAAAAAGATTTTTTTGATAATCCTCCTTTCCTTTAAATTTGGGCAAAAAAAGAGAAAGTAGTAATCTAAAAATGGGGGCGATACTTTTAGATATATTACTTTCTTTTTTATATAAGCATAACAAATAATCTATATATTTATTATAGCTAATACCCATATTATGCTACATTATAATAAATGTAGAAAAACTACTACTAACTTTATTTTAGTAGTTATGCCATAAAGATAAATCTTTATGGATAGTTATAGTATTTTAATAACTATAACATAATCTTTTACACACTTATATTTTACAAGTATTTCTGACATATTTCAATAAACACAGAAAAAATTTTTTAATGGTTGATATTTCAACATTTATTAACAAAATAAGTAGGGATTTAATAAAAAAATAAAGTAGAAATTCTACTCTATTTTAAGTTGTATTTATATACCTAATAATAATTTTTTCTTCTTCTCATATTCTTCAGAAGTAATTATATCGTCATCTAATAATTTTTTTAATTCTCGAAGTTCGTCGTATTTGTTATCTTTTTTTGTTTCTCTATTATAAGGTTTTTTAGTATAGTTTAACCAGTTTTCTTTGTTAGAAATATATTCATCTGTAAATAAAAGTTCCAGTTCATCTAATATAGAAAGAATATATTGATAAAATTCATCACCTTCTTGACCATTTGTAAAATATTTCTGCATAGTTTGTCTTGTTATAATAATACAATATTTATTATCAACTAATTGCTTTTCAAATAGGTCCATAATATCGTTTTTCAGTGTTTTTATTCTATTGTTTTTTTCTACAGGCTGATTCGATTCTGTGAGATTATATATATCTTCACGAAATGCAAGCAATAAATGTATTATATCTTTTTCAAATTTATCATGAAAATTTGTATAATAATTTGTATGATAAGTTGAAAAGTCATTAAAAATTTTTGCTCTTTTAATGTATAGATTCTCGTCAGGATGTATATCAATTAGTGCACCACAATTACAACAATTTATATAATAATTTCCCTTATTTTTAATTAAAATAAATTCACTATTTTTAGTTAGACAATTTGGACAGATATAAAGACCAACAAAACCTTTAGGCCAATATAATGTTAAAGACATATAATCACTCCTTTTATAAATTCTTTATATCATTATATATATTTTTTTGTCAATATCTTAATATAAAATACAAAATTGTTATAATTTCGACACGGATTATAAATTTTTTTTAAAAAAACCTTTAAACCTCGTTATCCCAACGAATTTGAGACTTAATATTTTTTTATGTTCAACATTCAACTATCAAAAAATATTAGGTAAAATAAAATCAGAAGGGAGGAAAATATGGAAAGGCTTTTTTTCACTTATTGGATTGCTAGACATGGAAGAAAAAATTTTGAAAAATTATCAAGCAAAGTTTGTCAAAAAATTAAAGTGCCTTTAATTATAAAACAAAAAGTAAATTTAGATGAATACTTATTTAATTATTTTGCAATAACCTATTATATTGTAGCATTACATTATTTTCAAATAAGTATTGATAAAATTTGTTTTTTAGTAGATTTAGCATTTACACCTGGAACTTGCAAACTGTTTTCACCAAAAGAAGTATTGAAAGTGCAAAAAGATAACATTCCAGAAATAATATCTTATATAAAAAAAGACTTGATATTATTTAAAAATATTTAGAGAGGAGGAATATTAATTCAATGAATGATAAAGATATTTTAAGTATAATATTTGACAAAATAGAAGATGATGGATGTTTTGATTTTGATGATCCAGAAAGAGAAACATTAGATGAGCGTGTAACTATTGCTGACCAAAAAATTACAAATTTTATGCACAAAAACTTACACCCAAGAAATAGAAAGAAATTGCATAGATTAATATTGAATTATAGTTTAGCCACAGGTTCATATTATCATAAAGAAAATGAACTATTTTTTAAAAATGGTGTTGCAATAGGTATTAAAATTATTTTAAATGCTCTATCTATGAAAATGTAATTATCATTGCTCTATATATTATATATAGAGCAAAAAAATAAAGTAATTTATATGTAACATAACTACACTTATGTTACAAAAGAAGAAAAATATAGATAATAATTAAATAATATATGTAACATAATTGACTAGAATACTATTAATTATATGTAACATAATTGACAGGGGGTGAAAATATGTTAGAAAGATTCAAAAAATATATGATAGATAACAAATTAAGTGAAAACACATATAATTCTTATTTGCTAGATGTAAATAAATATATGAATTATTATTATGATAGTTATGGAGAAACTTTAGTAAAGTTAAATAGTTCTGATATACAGAGTTATAAATCTTATTTAAAGAATAATATTAATCAGAAACCAACAACAATAAATAGAAATCTAAATGCTCTAAAAAAATATAATGAGTTTTTAGTTGATACTGGCATACAATGTGATATAGTAATAGATAAAAGAGACTATATAAAAATTCCTACAATTTTTGTAAAAGAGGATGCACCTGATGAAAAAGATATAAATAAATTGATACATAAAACAGCAGAGAATAAACGAGATAACTGTATATTAATTCTTGCAACTTATGGTGGACTTCGTGCAAATGAAATTGTAAATATTAAACTAACTCAAATACATTTGGAAGAAAGATTTATTGCTATTATAGGAAAAGGTGAAAAATATAGAGAGGTAACTATAAATGATAAAATGTATAGAGCTATAAAAGACTATTTAGAAGAAAGAGAAATGTGTAATCAAGAAAATCCATATTTGTTCGTAGGAAAGAAAAGCAAATATTATAAGAACAAACCATTATCAAGAAATGTGGTAAATAGACTTTTAGAAAAATATAATACTGATGTAAATATAAAAGACTTACATCCACATTTATTAAGGCATTTTTACAGTTCAATTGCATACTATAAAGCTCGGTTATAGTGAAATACAAATTGCATCACAACTAGGGCACGCAAGCACTAAAACAACAAGAAAATATATAGATAACCATAATAAAGATATTTTAGAGTTATCTAATCGTTTATAAATAAAATTTTAGTATTTTTCGACAAATTTTACTAGAAAAATTTTTTATAAGCTAGTAATATAAAATATGTATAAATAATCATAGTAAGAAACATACTATCTTAAATAAAATATAATAGGGTGTGATAATATGGAAGATTTAGGGATAGAATTTAGTAAAATATTTCTTGAAAAACATGGAAATCAGGCTTTTAAGAATATTACTAATCAGATAAAGTCAGAATGTGGAAACAATTGTGATTCAAATTACATCAATGCTATATTTACAATTGCTTTTCTTACATACATTGGAGTATTTGATAAAAAAAGAATATGTATATTAGGTGGCATTTCCAAAGATGAAAACATAGAAAATTTAAAAAAGATTCATAAAAATTCTATTTCTCAAATTCAAAAGTATATACAAGCAACTAATGAACAAAATTTTAAAGATATAAAAAAATAACAGGCGTAACCTGTTATTTTTGTTTTTCTTCAAAGTCAATACATCCAAAGTCTTTATTAGTTTTTAATCTAGCCCAATGTCCATCATAATCTTCGTATATAACATGATAATCATTGTATATTTCTTTATTTCTTTTTAGATTATTTGATTCTATATCTTCTATATATGCAAACTTTTTGTTTTTGCATGAACCAAAATTTTCGTTAAATGCTTTTTCGGATTCTTGGTCATGTATCCAATATTTGCAATTTTTACATCTTTTCATTTCCAACCTCCTTATGTTTTATTATTCTATTTTTCATTAAGTAATTTAGAAATTGTAATTTATCGTTCTAAAACAATGTTATCTGTTCATTACTTTTTATTTCTTTTTTATACGCCTTAATGATGTCTTTCATATCATATAAGATTCCATATTTGATACATTCATCAGTAAACACTTTATATAGTCTTTTATAATTTGGTACTATGCAATTATATTTATCTCCATAATATTTAATATACTTTTCCTTAATTCCGATAAAATGCTGATCTAGTTTATAAAAATAGTATTCTCTTTGATTTTCTCTTAATGTCATTCCCATATAAGTATGAATGAATTTAGCACCATTTTGGTATGCAAGTTTAACTAAATACCTTATATCTTCTTCTTTGTCGGTAATAAAAGGTAACATAGGATTCATCATAATACCTGTAAATATTCCATTATCACTTAATATTTTAATTGCTTGTAATCTTTTTGAAGATATACACACATTTGGCTCTATTATTTTTGATAATTCATCATTTGGAGTTGTTATAGTAAACTTAATAATAACATTATTCTTTGAATTTATTTCTTTTAGTAAATCTATATCTCTCAAAATCAAATCACTTTTAGTATCAATTGAAACACCAAAGCCATACTTTGATATAAGTTTTAATGCACCTCTTGTTTGCTCATACTCTTTTTCTAATGGATTATAGGTATCAGACATTGAGCCAATACCAATAATACCTTTTTTTCGCTTTTTAGATAATTCTTGTTCTAAAATATACAGAGCATTTTCTTTTCCTCTAACTAGATCAAAATTTTCTATGTGATAACAGTTACTCCTACTATCACAATAGATACATCCATGAGAACATCCTCTATATAAATTCATATTATAATCAATACCATACCATTCATTACCATATTTCACTTTTGAAAGTATAGTTTTTGCTTTTATAAATTCCATTTTAATCCTTTATCAATTTTTCAAATGAGTTTGCATTTAATATAGTGTTTGAAACAAATTCTCCTTTATAAAAATTTGCCCAATTATTAAATATGCAGGGTGCATTTTTCGCTTTTTCTAATGAATCTATTTTTATAAAGTTTATTGTTATATTCTTTTCTTTGGCATAATCTGATAACTCTTTTATTTCATATTCTACATAAGGGCATTCATTACTATAATAAATGGTAAAATCTTGATTATCTATTTTCATACTTTTAGCATTATCATTGAATTTTGGAGTTTCACTATCATCAAATTGTAATGCTAGTAATTCATAATCACCAATAGAATCCAAAACTTTAAACCCATAATGTTCAAAGAATTTCTTTTCTCCAATAAATGGCTTTTTCTTTTTAGATGTTAAAGTACATATACCACTCATACCTTTTTCTTTTGAATCATTTATAGCATATTCTAAAAGTTCTTTTCCAATACCTTTACCTTTGAAACTACCTGCAACCCATAAGCAATAAATATATTCGTAGTTCTTACCACTAATAGGGACCCAAGCAGTTTCTATTGGCTCATATTCAATAAAAATTTTCCCTCGTGCATTTAACTTTCTAAATACGTGTCCTTCATTTAATTTACTTTTAATCCATTCCTTTTTTTTATCAACACCAATTTGATGTTTTGGATCACCAATAGCACAACATATATGTTCATCTTCAATGTTCTCTAATGTTAAGTTTATATATTCATTCATATTATTTCAACTCCTCTATAATTTACTAATTTAAATTATTTATTTAATTCTTTCTCTAAATCTCTCATATATCTTTTTTGTTGGCTTTTTAAATAAGGTTTGGCTAATAGTTTCATAATTAAACTATTTACTTCAATTTCTTCAGTAAAATCTAATTCAATTTGACCATTTGGAAGTTCTTTAAATGTACCAATCCATCTTCCTTTCAAATTAGCATTTTCTAAATCAAACTTATATTCTTTTAACTTTTCTTTTGCTGTTATAGTAAAATAAGTTGGAAAATTATTTTTTGTATATTCAATAAAATGATTTTCGTCTATTATTTCTATTTTTGATAAATCTGTTCTCCATTTATAATTTGAATTATCCGTAATAATATCCCACAATTTATTTTTGTCACAAGAAAATTGTTTTTTAATATTCGATTTAATCATAACTACCTCCAGAATCCCTAATGACTACTTTTTATTATCTTCTATTGATTTTTTACTTCTTCTATAAGACATACTAAAAACTATTGAAAATAACATTGGTATAATTACATATCCAACACTGTTTAATTTTTTAGTTATTACCATAAATACTCCAATAAAACTTAATATAGCAAACACAATATATAATATTAGAAATATCTTCATTTTAATTTGCTCTTTTTTTATATTCATAACTATTAACCTCCTACAAATTGTAATTTATCTTTCTGTTTTATCATCCTGTTTTTGTCTTAATTCAAATTCATATATTTTATATAAAGATTCTGAAATTTTACCACAATATAAATTGTCAAATATGAATTTTGTCATACCTTTTAAATTGTTTTCTTTGTGTCTAATAAGGTATTCTTTTATAAATTTCAAATTATGATTTAATTTGTTAAAGTCATCTGGATTATTCATTCCCCATTTTATATTAGCATTCATTTGATTTACTGGATTTTTTATTTTAGAGCCTTTTACTGCTTGTTTTGAATAAGCATCAAAAACAATAGTGGCATTACTAAACTTACTATTTAGTCCTTTTATCAATTGTTGCAATTCTTGTTCAGATAAATACATTGTTAATCCTTCTGCGACAATTAACACACTTTGATTATCTAAATCTATTTCATCAAGCCAACTTAAATCAGTTACAGATTTTCCTATCATTTTATATTTTTCAGTTTCTTTATAAAATTGTTTTCTTAAATCTATTACACTTTGAAAATCTATATCATACCAACTGATATTATTGTTATCTACTCTTAAACATCTTGAATCTAGTCCACATCCTAAATGAATAACTGTTGTATTAGGATTTTGAGTAATATATCTATTACATATTTCATCAATTATTTTTGCTCTTAAAGCCATATACATTGATAGCCATTTTGATTGTTTTAAATCTTCAAAATTAAATTTCACTTTACTTATTATTTCTTCTGCTTTTGGATCATTGATAAATAAGTTATTTTTACTCATCATTGCTTTTCCATAAAGAGGTATAAACAATGTTTTACTTTCATTATTTAATTCCATAATACTATTCTCTTTCTGTAATTTATTTTTTACTTTTATATTTTTTCATTATATTTTGAAACTTACTATTCTATTATGTCAGATTTTCTTGGCATTATAATAGCTGCAATAATATATGCAATTATTCCACTTCCTGCACAAGCTGTAAATAAAATCCATGCAAGCCTTACTAATGTTGGATCAATATCAAAATATTCTGCTATTCCACCACATACTCCGTCTAATTTCTTTCCTTGCTCTATTTTATATAATCTTTTTTTCATACATTTAGCCCCTTTTTTATAAATACCTATTCAAAATCAACTTTAATATTTCCTACTCCTCCATCAACTTTTATAAAGGTTTCTCCTGTTCCATAAGTTCCATCTACATCAAAGCTATCTTCATCTATATTAATATTTCCTAATCCCTTATCTATATCAATTTTATAATCTTCTTTATTCCCAAGTAGTGTAATATTTACATTTCCTACTCCTGCATCAATATCACTTTTTCCTTTTAATTTAGCAGTTAAGTTTGTTTCTCCCATACCTATATCTAAATCTAAATTGTTTATATTACCAGATAATATACTAAATTTTCCTGTTCCTCCATCAATATTACAATCTCTTGTTACATTTAAGGTTTTTATTTCTGTTTCTCCTGCACCTAATTCAAGTTCTAATTCTTCTGTGTTTAAATTTTCTATATTAATTTTACCAGCTCCTGCATTTATTTTTACTTTTTCAAATTCTATTGTTTCTGGAATATATAAAATCAAATCTCCATTATAATTTCTTTCAAACCACTTATGTGCTTTTTCTGTTATTTGTATATTTTGATTATCTTGATTATAATTAATATTGTTATTATTGGTTTCTATTTTAAAAGAATCATCTATTTTAATAATTAAATTTGTGAAAGCAACATCAATATCTAAAGTTGTAATTTGAGATTCTTCAATCTCTATAGTTTTCATTTCACCTATAGTTTCGTTATCGTTCCTTAAACCTAAAACATTAGATAAAGCATATAAACCTGTTAGTATTGCAGAAATTATTGTAACTATAAGGAAAACTGCAAATGCTATTGCTAAATACTTGATTATTTTTTGAGTTGTATTCATTTTATATCTACACCTCCAAATATACAGGTTGCATTTATATAAATTGTATATCCTCCATTATTTTCTACTATATTTTTCTTTTTTTCATCTACACCTCCAAATATTGATGAGGATTTTATTTTTACTTTTATATTATCTGGAACATAAATTTCTATTCCTCCAAATATACTACTACAATTAATCACTACATCATTTTCAATAATAGCATTTTTTAAATCACATTTAATTCCTCCAAATACTGCTGTTAAGTTTGTTCCTGTGAATTTTTCTCCATCAAATTTTAAATTTTGACCTGAAAATGTTGCACAATATTCATCACTATTTACTTTTTTCTCATTCAATTTTTTTATTTCCTTACTTAACTTGTAATCAAATGTATCTTTAAAAATAAATGATATTCCTATTATTATCAATATTAATGGAAAAGCTAACTTCCAAATCATATCAAAATTCAATATATCTTGACAACATAATAACAAAGCTATTCCTATTAAAATTCCTATGATGTTTCCTGTTTTTTCTCTTTCTTTAAATAATCCTATAAAACATGGAATAATAATAAACAATGTCCACCAACCGTCAAAGAATATATCTATATTTGTAATTCCAAGTGCATTTCCGCCTACTATTAAACCTATAATAATCAATACTATTCCCCATAATATATTTCCAAAATTTTTCATTATATTTATTTCTCCTTTACTTAATTTTTATAATAATTTTATTTTATTACATTATTTATTGTTTCTATAAATCTATTAATATTTTCATCTAATAGTCTTATCTCATTCTCTTTGTCTATTTTCTTACTAACCATTTTTACTATAAACTTATCAAAACCTTTTTGTTTTTCTAAATCCATTTCTCCACCAAAAGTTTCGTATATCATAGCATTATCAAGGAGTTCTTTTGGAAAATTTTGCTCATAATATTGTTTCCAATTTTCATTAAATCCACAACAAATAAAATAGCATACCATTTTATTTCGTAAAATATTAAAATTTTTAGACAAAAATTCTTTTACTTTTTTATCTATCATTCCCATTCTAATTGGAGATCCAATAATAATTAAATCATATTTATTAATATCTTCATTTTGTATTGTAGCTAAATTAATTATAGTTGCATCTATCAAATTTTGTCCTAATATACCTGCACATTTTTCTGTTGTGCCAGTTTTGCTTGAATAGACAATTAATTTTTTCATACTCTTCTCCTAACTTTAATTATGCTATTTTCCTTCTCTTTTTTGTTATTATATTTGTAATTATAATAAATAATATAGAAAATATCAACAAAATTCCCATATTAGTCAATATCGGTTTTAATGTTTGGAGATTAATTGTTTCCAATGTTTTTACCATTTCATTTGTTTGTATATACCAATATGATGGCAATATATGAGCTATTTTTAATATATTATCTGGTAACCATTCTATTGGTACAAATGCACCACATAAAAAGCTAGATCCAAGTCCTACTACATTTATAATTCCATTTATTGCATTTTTATTATTTATTAAGTTTCCTATTAAAAAGGCTATTGTTAAACTACAAATTGAAAATATAAATGAATTTATTATTAAAATTACTCCATGTTTTCCAAACATTATATCTCCAATTAATATAAAACTTAAAATAACATAGAATATCCATAAAATTATTGTTAATATTGCATTAGATAGTAATAATTGTCTATTATGTTTTTTATAATTCATACTACTTATTATTGTTCTTTTTCTTATTTTTTCTTCTCTAAAACTAGATAATATTAAACATATTAAATATACACAACCTGCTAAAATAATGTAATTCAAAAAATTATAATAAAATGTTGCTCTTGATAAATTATCTGTATCTAATTTTGATGTTACTTCTATTTGAACTTCATTTAATAAAGCATTATTTATTTTATCTATTAATTCTTCTTCATTTTGTGTTTCTTTTTGGTATATATTTGCTATTTTTATGTAACGAGTAAGCATCATCTCTGCATAAGAAGATTCGCCATTTCCTGTGCTTTTTATTTCAATTTCTGGATTTAATCCATCTAAAAAATCTCTACTATAATTTTCAGGTATATAAATAATGTAATTTACATCTCTATAAAAAAGTGCATCATTTCTTGCTTCCTCTGTATCTTCTATATCTATTATATTACAATTACTTTCTATGTAGTTTACTAAATTATTTGTTAGTTTTCGATTTTCGTCATTATTTGCAATTAAAACATCTGGCTTACTTGCAACAAAACTCATACTATTATCGCTTGTTTGCATATTAAATCCTGCAAATATTATTAGCATTACTGTATATAGCAGAATTGTAAACTTATATTTATTTACTATTTTAAAAAATGTTTTAAATACTGTCATATTTCTGCCTCCTTAAGCTAATATATGAAACTAAAATCATAATACAAGAGAAAACTAATAAACTTCCTAAATTAAAATAAAATCTATCTAATGTATCATAATAATATAATGAATAAAATCCATCTGTTATCATATTCGCTGGATTTATTTTATTTAAAATTGGTACATTTTTATCTACAATATACTTCATTGTAATACCCATCATTCCTGATAAAAAACAGCCAAACATTGTTACTGCAATTAGGATTCCTGTTTTTGTATTTTCATTTGTTTTAAATACAGTTCCAACTACTAGACCCATTGATAGTCCTGCTAGACTTCCAGTTATACCTAATAAAATAATTAATGGTAAATTATTGCCATAATCTACTTTTAGTACAAATATTGTATAAATGAATAATAATGCAAGTCCAATTAGTGCTATTAAATAACTTGCAAATACGCTACTAAACACTAATTTTAATTTGCTAATTGGTGCAACTGCTACTCTTTTTCCTTTACTACTCATATTGGCTAGATTTTGATTAATTGCAACCATTCCAAATATTCCACCATATAAACACGCCATTGCAATTAAAGTGTAAAATTCTATCATTGTATAACTTAAATTGCTATTTGATATGTTGTTTAGATTAACTTCTTGATTTTGCACTTCTTCGATAATATTTTCGTACAATTTTTCATAATCTAAATTCACATTTCCTGCCATAATTTGTTTTTCTATCTCACTTTTGGCTATATCTTCTACTATTTGAGAAGTTGCATTAATTTCTTCTACTATATATTTAAAAATTGTTTCATTAATTCCTGATTTTTTAACTATTATGTTAGGTTCTTCATCTTCTACTTTTAGATAACCTACTATTTCATCATTTTCTAGTAATTCTTTTGCTTTTTCTTCTGTTACATATTGTGTATTAAACATTCTTTCTTCATTTGATTCATTGCTTAATTCTTCAAATGATTTTTTTAATATTTCATTATTTTTAAATTCTTCATTATCAATTATTGCAATTTGTATAATATTTAATTTTTCACTATTTTCAATATTAGAAAATGCCATATTAAAAAATGTACCAAGAATTATAGGAAATGCAAATGTCCAAAAGATGAGTGCTTTGTTTTTAAAAAGCGTTTTAAAACTATAAATAAAATTATGTATAAACATTAATCTCTAAGCTCCTTTCCTGTAAGTTCTAGGAATACATCATTCAATGTTGGTCTTTCTGAATAAATTTTGTTATATTTAATCTTGTTTTCTTTCAAATATTCCATAAGCTCTACAAGATTGTTTTTTCCTTTTGTATATGTAACTAGTAACAAACTATTAGTATATTTTACTTCATCTACATTTTTTGATTTTTTAATATCTTCTATATAATTTTCTTGTAATTCATTTATTTCAACTGTTATTTTTTCTTCTATTTTAGCAAGTTCTTTTAATTCATCACTTGTTCCTGTTGCTAATATTTTACCTTTATCTAAAATAATAATTCTATCACAAATAATTTCTACTTCTTCCATATAGTGTGTTGTGTAGATAATTGTTGCTCCATTATCTCTTAATTTTTTTATTCCATCTAATATATTATTTCTACTTTGTGGATCTACTGCTACTGTTGGCTCATCTAAAAATATTAGTTTTGGTTTATGTGCTATTCCACAAGCAATATTTAATCTTCTAAGCAAACCTCCAGATAATTGTTTTGGATAAAATTTTTTAAATTCTTCTAAACCCACTAATTCTATTGCATCTTCTATATATTGTTTCCTTAATTTTTTATCTTTTATATATAATCCACAAAAATAATCTATATTGTCATATACTGTTAATTCTTCAAATACTGCCACATCTTGGAATACTACACCAATCTTTGATTTTATATCATAGGCATCTGGTTTCATTTCTTTACCAAATATCTTTATACTTCCTTTGCTAAAATTTAGTAATGATAATATGCAATTTATTGTTGTTGATTTTCCACTACCATTTGGTCCGAAGAAGTCCTAAAATTTCTCCTTCATGTACTTCAAATGATAAATTATCTATTGCTTTTAATTTTTTATATTCTTTACTTAAATTTTCAACTTCTATTATATTATTCATTACTGTTTCCTCCCATTTTTAATCCTTTTAACATCTCCAAAACTGTACTTCCTAACAATTCACTTATTTTTTCATCAGATATTTTAATTGTTGCTGTAGCAACTAGACAAGCTATTCCATGTGTAAATATCCATACTTTTATATGGAATTTCTTTTGCTCTTCAAAAGATAATCCTGTAAGTTTTTGTCCTGCTTTTATTACATTATCTCCTACTTTATCTGACATAACAAAGTTTTCAGCATTTAGATCTGTTTTTTGCATAAAAATAATCTTAAAAAATTCAGGGTAATCTTTTGCAAATTTTATATAGGATATTCCCATTTTTTTATATGCTTTATTTTCATTTATTTCAATTTGCATATATTCTTGGTATTTAGCATATATCTTTTTATAAACTGCTTTTTTTAGTTCTTCCATATCAGTAAAATGTCTAAAAATTGGATGTACTGATGAATTCAATTCTTTTGCAATTCTTCTTGCATTCAAACCTTCAAATCCTTCTTTTTTTACTATTGCATAGGCTACATTTAAGACATCTTCTTTTTTGAATACTGTTCTTGGTGGCATTTTATCATCTCCTCAATAACTTTTGTTACCTAACATTTGTTATTTTATCATATATATTTGTTTTTGTATATAGTTTATAAAAAAAAGAACAAGGATATTTACTTGTTCATTTAATCGTTTTCTATATTAACTTGTTAAGATAATTTTGTTATTACCAAAGCAATAATTAAAGAAATAATTGCAAATCCTATAATAGTTCCTAACCATTTAATTATTTTCATTCTTTTAGGAATATAAGGTTTTAATTCTTCTGTATTAGGTATATTCCATGCTTTTGTATGCTCTACCCAATACCAGTCAATAAAAAGTCTATCAAATATTCCCATTATATACATAATTAATAAACTTTGAATAAATATTTCAGCAAATTCTTTTGCACCATTTATATAATAAACCATTAATGGAACTAAAACAAAACATGGTAAATATAAAACAATAATTGATATTATTGTTTGTTTCTTTATTGTTTTTTTAGTGGTATATCCTAATTTTATTGCTTTATCTTGAACATCTTTTTCATAAAATACTGTAAATTTTTCTGGACCGTTTGCTATACCTATAACACAAAATATCAAAAGTATAAAACACAATACTATACCTTCCATTAAGATTATCATTAAAAACGCCTCACTTTCAAATTATTATTTTTATTATAATATCATAAAAAGAAAAATTACTCTATACTTTCTTTAAAGTAATTAAGAAATTGTAATTTGTCTTTTTAATCTTGACTTTTAAATGGATGTTTTAATTTATTT
>CAMOBD010000016.1 GCA_946578345.1 uncultured Clostridium sp. | reverse complement strand
GAAAGGATAAATAAAACATATCAACAATATTTAGCAAGAAAAGTAGAAGAAGATAAATCAAAATAAAAGAAAAGAAGGAGGATATATGAGTACAGATATAGATAGCATAAAAAGAAAACTTCTAATAAAGTACCCGACTTTTGGAAGTGTAATAGCAAATATTGAATTTCAAGTTAGTAAGGATATAGAAACAGCAGGGACAGATGGAAAAGTACTTTTGTATAATCCTAAATTTTTAGGTGGTTTGTCAGAAAAACAACAAATTTTTATATTTGCTCATGAGATATGTCATGTAGCATTTGAACACATATTTAGAAGTGAAGGAAAAGATAAGAGGTTATGGAATATTGCAACTGATTCTGTAATAAATGCGTTATTAAAACAAGATGGATTACCTATAGTAGAAGGTGGAGTTGATATTCCAGAGGCAATAAACTATGATGCAGAGGAAATGTACAATAAATTATTAGAAGAAAAAAAGAAACAAGAGCAACAAAATTCGCAAGGCAATCAAAGACAACAGAACAGCCAAAATAGTCAAGAACATCAAGATTCACAAGGTAATCAAAGACAACAGAACAGCCAAGATAGTCAAGAACAACAAGATCCACAAGATAGTCAAAGGCAACAGAACATCCAGGACAATCAAGAAGAACAAAATTCTCAAAGTGGGCAAGAAGAAACTGATATTGGACATGATCCACATAGTTTATGGGACAAAGCAATAGAAGAAAGAAAACAACAAGAACAAGTAGAAAAGAAAGGACAAGAACAAAGACAAACAAAAAAGAAAGAAAAAAAGGAAAGGACAGACGGCGAAGAACAAGGAGAAAAAAAGAAAAGAGAAGTCAAAGAAAAATCAAAATTTGCTGAACAAGGTGAAAGAGAAACTTTTAAACAAAATAAAATAGAAAGAAGAAAACAATTACAAGAATTAAGTAGAGAATTAGCAAACAAGTCATCACACGAAGCTGGAGACGGAATACAAAGAGAAGGAAAAAAATTATCTGATATTGGAATAGCTACTCCATTAATTGATTGGAGAAAGTTGTTAAGGCAAGCAATAAGATATGATGAAGAATATACAAGGAAAAATGCTAGAATGAGAAATGGATATTTCAGACATAGAATTGAACAACTTCCAATGCCAGAGGCAGAAATTTTATTAGATACAAGTGGATCAGTAAGTGAAGTACTGCTAAAGAATTTTTTAAGAGAATGTAAAAATATTTTGGATAATTCAAAAGTAAAAGTAGGATGTTTTAATACAGAATTCCACGGATTTACAGAACTTAAAAAACCAGAAGATATTGATAATATGAGTTTTCCAATAGGTGGAGGAACAGATTTTAATGTAGCAGTCGGAGCTTTTTCAAGAAAAGCACCAAACAAGATAATATTTACAGATGGAGAAGCTGATATGCCTAGAGAAACAGTTAGAAATGTTATCTGGGTTGTATTTGGTGATGAAAAGATTAATCCTAAAGGTGGAAAAGTGATAAATATTACTGGTGAACAATTAAGAAAATTATATCAATCATTTATTCAAGATAAAGATGATAGAAGCAGATAAAGTGCCTATATGGTGCTTTATTTTGCCAGTGATAACGAATAAAAAAGAAAGAAGTAAAAACCCATAGCAATATAGAGACTTTTCGTGTTTTTTTTTAAATACTAGTCTAAAACCGTTGATAATACTGCATTGCCAAAAATATATAAATAACACCTCGATTATGTCAAATAAACTCTTGCAAAATCTACTTTTTTGATATAAAATGTATATGTTTAGGACATACTAAACAAAATAGGTGCTATTCATAGCATCAAAGAAGGAGGAATTTATATGTCAATTAAAATTGGTATTAACGGATTTGGAAGAATAGGAAAACTAGCATTTCAAGCCGCACTTTCAAGAGAGGAAGTAGAAATTGTTGCAATAAATGACCCATTTATCGCTGCAGACTACATGGCTTACATGGTTAAGTATGATACAGTTCATGGTAGATTTGATGGGACTATATCAGCTGCAGATGGAAAATTAGTAGTAAATGGAAAAGAAATAAAAGTATATAATGAAGCAGATCCAAAAAATATTCCATGGGGAAAAGATGGAGTAGACTATGTGTTAGAATGCTCAGGAGTATTTACAACAATGGAGAAAGCAAAAGCTCACTTAGATGCAGGAGCAAAAAAAGTAATTATATCTGCACCATCAAAAGATGCACCAATGTTTGTTATGGGTGTTAACAATGATAAATACACACCAGATATGAACATAATTTCAAATGCATCTTGTACAACAAACTGTTTAGCACCACTTGCTAAAGTTATAAATGATAACTTTGGAATAAAAGATGGACTAATGACAACAGTTCACTCAACAACTGCTACACAAAAAACAGTTGACGGAGCTTCTAAAAAGGACTGGAGAGGTGGTAGAGCTGCGTCTGCAAATATTATACCATCATCAACAGGAGCTGCAAAAGCAGTCGGAAAAGTTATTCCAGAATTAAATGGAAAATTAACAGGTATGTCATTTAGAGTACCTACAGTTGATGTCTCAGTAGTTGATTTAACATGTAATTTAGCAAAACCTGCAACATATGAAGAAATATGCAATGCAGTTAAAAAAGCATGTGAAAACGAAATGAAAGGAATAATGGAATATACAGATGAACCAGTTGTATCATCTGACTTCATACATGACCCACATACATCTATATTTGATGCAGCAGCAGGAATTGCATTAACAGATACATTTGTTAAGTTAGTTGCATGGTATGATAATGAATGGGGATATTCAAACAAGCTAGTTGATTTAGCTATGTATATTGCAAATAAATAAGAGGGAAAGTTACAATTCACAGTTCATATAATTATTTGTTTAAAGTCCGTTCCATCTTGCTGGTAGATATAAAGAATTTAAAGTCCGCCTCATCTTACTGTCACATATATTTTGTACTCTCCAAGTTTTCGAGTAAAAAATATATGTGACACGTGAGGCTACATAGTAAAGAATATATTTACCACGTGGAACTGTATTTGTACAATAATTCATTATAGTTATAAGAATGTGAATTGTAACTTTTATTGAATAGAAGGAGTAAAAAGATGGAAAGAGATGTAAAAATACATGGAGTGTATAAACACTTCAAAGGTGACTACTATTTGGTAGAAGATGTGGCAAATCATAGTGAGACAAAGGAAAAATATGTTGTATATAGACGTCTATATGGAGATAATAGTTTATGGATAAGACCATTAGATATGTTTCTATCAGAAGTAGACCATGAAAAGTATCCTAATGTAAAACAAAAGTATAGATTTGAATTGCAAGATATACAGAGCGTGGCAAACAATTTCAAGGGATGAAATATGATATATCTACCACGTGGAGCTACTTCAGCATTATGAATTATATTAGCTTTATAATAACTTAAAGGTTTATAGGCAAACCCTTTTAAAAACCTAAATATATAAGTTAAGGATTGATGTTTAATGAACAAAAAGACAGTTAAAGATATTGATGTTAAGGGGAAAAAGGTGCTTGTTAGATGTGATTTTAATGTACCATTAAAAGACGGAAAAATCACAGATAACACAAGAATAACAGCTGCACTTCCTACAATAAAATATTTAATGGAAAATGGAGCAAAAGTTATACTTTGCTCACATTTAGGAAGACCAAAGGGAGAAGTAAGACCAGAGTTTTCGCTAAAACCAGTAGCAGATGAACTATCAAGATTATTAAATACAGATGTGAAGTTTGCAACTGATATTGTTGGAGATAGTGCAAAAGAAGTAACAGCTTCATTAAAAGATGGAGAAGTTGCATTACTTGAGAATGTTAGATTTGATGCAAGAGAAGAGAAAAATGATGATACTTTATCTACAGAACTTGCATCTTTATGTGATGGAATATATGTAAATGATGCATTTGGAACAGCTCACAGAGCCCATAGCTCAACAGAAGGGGTATCTCATCATGTAAATGAAGCAGTAGCAGGATTTTTAATGGAGAAAGAAATAACATTTTTAAACGGAACACTAGAAAATCCAGAAAAACCATTTGTTGCTATACTTGGAGGAGCAAAAGTATCTGACAAGATTGGCGTTATAGAAAACTTATTAAACAAAGTGGATGAAATCCTAATAGGCGGAGGTATGGCATATACTTTCTTAAAAGCTAAAGGATATGAAATAGGAGATTCACTATGTGAAGAAGATAAAATAGAAGAAGCAAAAAACATAATGAAAAAAGCAGAAGATGCAGGTGTAAAACTAGTACTTCCTGTAGATACTGTTGTAGCGCCAGTTCTAAAAGTAGAAGATGAGAGCTTAGATAAAAAAGAAAAACAAAAAGCATTCTTCAAATTTTTAGAAACTACTACAGATAAAGTAGTAGACTCAGACAAGATTGAAGCAAACTGGCAAGGATGTGACATAGGACCACGTACAGCAGAATTATTTGCAAAAGAATTACAAGGAAAGAAAACAGTATTGTGGAATGGACCACTTGGAATTTGCGAATTAGAAAAATTTAGCATAGGAACAGAAAAAGTAGCAGAAGCAATAGCAAATGTAGAGTGCACATCAATTGTAGGAGGAGGAGACTCTGTAGCTGCAATAAAGAAGCTAGGCTTAGAAGATAAATTCACACACATATCAACAGGAGGAGGAGCATCACTAGAACTACTAGAAGGAAAGGCACTACCAGGTTTGGTATGCTTGAGTAACAAATGAAACAAAGGGGACGGAGCATTTGTTTCATTTTTGAAACAAGAGGGACACTCCTAAACGTCCAAGAACTTGAATAAAAGGGACAGGTCTGTTAGTAAGTTGTGTTGAAAAAACATTGAGGAGTGTCCCAAAGTGTAAAGAAAAATTGACAAAAAGGAGTGTTCCTAAGCGTAAAGAAAGGAGAGATTAGACAATGAGAAGAAAAGTGATTGCAGGGAATTGGAAGATGAACATGCTTCCAGATGCTGCTATAAGATTTATTGATGAGATTACACCAATGGTAAAGGATACTGAAAATGAAGTTGTGCTTTGTGTGCCATATACAGATTTGTTCTATGCACTTCTTGCAGCGCAAAATACAAATATAAAAATTGGTGCGCAGAATATGCACTGGGAAGAGTCTGGAGCATATACTGGAGAGGTTTCTGGAAAGATGCTTAAGGCAATTGGAGTAGAGTATGTTATAATAGGTCATTCAGAGAGAAGACAGTATTTTGCTGAGACAGATGAGACTGTTAACAAAAAGCTTAAAGCTGCATTTGCAAATGATCTTAAACCAATAGTTTGTGTTGGAGAGACTTTGGAGCAAAGAGAAGCTGGAATGGCAAATGATATTATAACTTCTCAAACTGAAAAGGCTCTTGATGGATTAACAGAAGAACAAGTTGCAAATACAATAATTGCATATGAGCCAATTTGGGCAATTGGTACTGGAAAGACAGCTACTTCAGAGGATGCAAATAATGCAATAAAAGCAATTAGAAATAAAATATCAAATTTGTATGGACAAAACGTAGCAGAAAGAGTTATAATACAATATGGTGGAAGTGTAAAATCTACAAATGCACAAGAGTTATTCTCTATGTCAGATATAGATGGAGGACTAGTTGGAGGTGCAAGTTTAAAGGTAGATGAATTCGCCAAAATTGTAAATTATAATTAGAAAGGACTAAATTTATGGACAAAAAAGTTACAATGCTAACGATATTAGATGGGTTTGGTATAAACGAAAATGAAAAATCAAATGCAGTTAAATTAGCAAATACACCTAATATTGATAAACTAATGAAAACATGCCCTACAACAAGAATGTTCACAAGTGGACTTAATGTTGGATTACCAGATGGACAAATGGGAAATTCTGAGGTAGGACATACAAATATAGGTGCAGGTAGAATTGTTTACCAAGAGCTTACAAGAATTACAAAATCTATAGAAGATGGAGATTTCTTTAGTGTACCAGAATTAGTAGAAGCAATTGAAAATTGCAAGAAGAATAATTCTAAATTACATGTTCTAGGATTACTTTCAGATGGAGGAGTGCACAGCCATAACCGTCATTTGTATGCTATTCTTGAACTTGCAAAAAGAAAAGATTTTGAAGATGTATATGTTCATTGCTTTATGGATGGAAGAGATACACCACCAACTTCAGGTGAAGGTTATATAATGAAACTTGAAGAGAAAATGAAAGAAAAAGGTGTAGGAAAGATTGCAAGTATCTCTGGAAGATTTTATGCAATGGATAGAGATAAGAGATGGAATAGAGTTCAAAAAGCATATGATGCAATTGTTAATGGCGAAGGAATAAAATGTGCAACTGCAATAGCTGCAATTGAAGGCTCTTATCAAAAAGAAGTTTTTGATGAATTTGTAGAGCCAACAGTAATTTGTCAAAACAATGAGCCAATTGCTAAAATAGAGGAAAACGACTCGGTTATATTCTTTAACTTTAGACCAGATAGAGCAAGAGAGCTTACAAGAGCAATTGTTGACCATGATTTTAATGAGTTTGAAACAAAGAAAATGAAATTAGACTATGTATGTTTCACTCAATATGATGAAACAATGCCAAATGTAAAAATTGCATTTAAGCCAGAAACATTAAAAAATACATTTGGAGAATATATAAGCAAAAAGGGATTAACTCAATTAAGAATTGCTGAAACAGAAAAATATGCACATGTTACTTTCTTCTTTAATGGAGGAGAAGAAAAACAATATCCTGGTGAAGATAGAATTCTTGTACCATCACCAAAAGTTGAGACATACGACATGAAACCTGAGATGAGTGCATATGAAGTAACTGACAAAGTGGTAGAGGCAATTAATTCTAGAAAATATGATTGTATAATATTAAACTATGCAAACCCAGACATGGTAGGACATACAGGGAGTTTAGAAGCTGCAATTAAGGCAGTAGAAACTGTAGATGAGTGTGTAGGAAAAGTAGTAGATGCAATAAGAAAAAATGAAGGAGTTATGCTAATTACTGCAGACCATGGAAATTGTGAGCAAATGCTTGATTACAAAACAGGTGAGCCACATACAGCACATACTACAAATCCAGTACCATTAATATTAGTAGGAAAAGATGGAGTAAAATTAAAAGAAGGAAAACTTGCAGATTTAGCACCAACTATGTTAGAATTAATGGGACTAGAAAAACCAGAAGAAATGACAGGCGAAAGTATTATAGAAAAATAAGTATTATAGGATTGGAATAAATATGATAGAAAACTCGGAAATAAAAGGTGTCTACTCTGAGGTGCAGAAGCAATTATTCTATTTAATTCCAGAAAAATGGGATAAAATATATCTATATGCTTCTGTATCAGAAAAGATGATGGGATTGGAAACAGGGGAACTATTCTTCTACTATTTTCCAAAAGGAATACTTAAGAAAAATCCTGTGAATGTCTATGAAATACCCAATAAATTTAGCCTTAATGAAGATGAGTATATAAAATTAGTTGAAAGATTATATCAAGAAATCAAAGAATTAAGGGAAATATTTAAAAAGTATAATCATAGATTATGGAGTAGTGTAACAATAAGAATAGAAGGACTTAAATTTCAAATAGAATACAACTATGAGGATTTGAGTAAATCAAAATATTCAAATACTGATAGGCATATTGTGTGGGTATATAATAATTTGAAGTTACCGATTGAAGCCTTTAGCAAAAAAGAAAGAGATATTATAAAATCATACATAAATGAAACTATTTATTTTAAGCCTGATATTGAGATTTATACTGAGTCAATATATAAAAATCCAGTTAAGAAAATACTTGCATATAATAAAGAAAGAAGAGAACCTGAATATGTTCAAGAAACAGAAATACAACAAATGGAGAGACAAGCCAAAAACAGATTTGAAGAACAAAAATATACATATAAGATAAAGGGCAAGAAGAGTTTAAGAAGTTTGAAAGAAAAAGAAAAAAATACTAGGCCTAAGACTTATGTGGAGCAGATTGAAGAACAGAGGAATAGGGTGAGAAGCCAGATTCTCAAACACATGTAAACTGGTTGCAAAGATAATCATCATTTGGCTGCGTTAAATTTCTTTTTAATTTAATCAACGTACCATAAGTACGCCTCATAAATTAAAAAGAAATTATGCCTTGCCAAATAATAATTCTTTTTGCAACAGGGAAGTGAGAATGAATTTTTTCGATGTACCACACGTACTATCTCAAAAATTTTTACTTGTTTTCCTAGCAATATACCAATTCTATTTCGAATTTAGAAAAACAGTTAGGAGATGTTTATGGAATATAAATACGAATTTTTTATAGCTGGAAGGGCTAGAAATAAAGACAATATATTAAAAATATGTGATTTATTTGATAAATATAAAATATCATATTATTGTTTTTTAAAGGGTGAAAAGGATTTTGGTTATGGGAATAATAGCCAGAGCGCTGAAGAAAGGCAAGAAGAGTTTGAAAGTTTGAATTTAAAAAGTGATGTTGTGTTAAATATATTTAACAATGATATGAATGGCGAAAAAATTCAAAAAATTTCTTGTTAGTTTTGCCAGCTGGTAAATCAGGACATATTGAAGCAGGAGTTGCATATGGCTTAGGAAAAAAATGCTATGCAATAGGAGAATTTGACGCAACTGATTCACTATATAATATATTCGAAGAAATATTTAATAATGAAAGTGAATTGGAAGATTTTTTAAAACAATATAAAAGTTAATAATTAAAAATTTAATAAAGAAAGGAAGATTTAAGCATGAAAGATTATTTAGGAATTGAAAGTGTAAAAGCACTAGAGGTATTGGATTCAAGAGGAAATCCAACAGTTCAAGTTGAAGTTGTTACAGAAGGAGGATTTTCAGGAGTAGCAATGGTTCCATCAGGAGCATCTACAGGAAGCTTTGAAGCGGTAGAATTACGTGATGGAGATAAAGATAGATACTTAGGAAAAGGTGTTCAAAAAGCAGTTGATAATGTAAATAAAATAATTGCTGATAAATTAGAAGGAATGAATGTATATGAGCAAGTTAAAATAGATAAAATGCTTATTGACTTAGATGGAACAGAAAATAAAGCAAAATTAGGAGCTAATGCTACACTTGGTGTATCTTTAGCAGTAGCAAGAGCAGCAGCTGCCTCACTTGGAATGAGTTTATACAATTACATTGGTGGAGTAAATGCAAAAGAATTACCAGTACCAATGATGAACATCATGAATGGTGGAAAACATGCTGACAGTGGACTTACAGTACAAGAATTTATGGTAATGCCAGTTGGAGCAAAAACATTCAAAGAATGCATGAGAATGGGGGTAGAAGTATACCATAGCTTAAAGAAAGTATTAAAAGAAAAAGGATTAGCAACAGCAGTAGGAGATGAAGGTGGATTTGCACCAAACGTATCTAGCGAAAAAGAAGCATTAGATTTAATTATGGAAGCTATAGAAAAAGCTGGATATGTACCAGGAAAAGATATATGCTTAGCACTAGACTGTGCATCAACAGAAATGTTTGACGAAGCTAAAAAAGTAGGAAAAGATGGATACTTATTCTGGAAAACTAGAGAATTCAAGACAAAAGAGCAAATGATAGACTTTATAGTAGACTTAGCAAATAACTATCCAATAATCTCAATAGAAGACGGATTAGCAGAAGAAGATTGGGAATCTTGGAAAGTATTAACAGAAAAAATTGGAGACAAAGTACAACTTGTTGGAGATGACTTATTCGTTACAAATATCAAGAGACTACAAAAAGGAATTGACATGGGAGTTGCAAATAGCATATTAATAAAATTAAACCAAATCGGAACATTAACAGAAACATTAGATGCTATAGAATTAGCACATAAAGCAGGATACACAGCAGTTGTATCACATAGAAGTGGTGAAACAGAAGACACAACTTTAGCAGATGTTGCAGTAGCTACAAATGCTGGACAAATCAAGACTGGTGCACCATGTAGAACAGATAGAGTTGCTAAATACAACAGACTTCTAAACATCGAAGATGAACTAGAAGATGTAGCAGTATTTAAAGGAAGAAAAGCAATAAAATAAATGAAACAAAGGGGACGGAGCATTTGTTTCAAATTTGAAACAAGAGGGACACACTTAAACATCCAAAAACTTGGACAAAAAAAGAGTGTCCCAAACGTCCAAGTATACATTGGGGTATCGCCAAGCGGTAAGGCAACCGGCTCTGACCCGGTCATTCCTGTGTTCGAATCACAGTACCCCAACCAGTAATAAATTATATGAGGTAATGGCAACTAGTTAATTTTACTAGTTGCTTTTTGAAATATTTCGTTGAAGAATTTTTAAAAGAGTGGAATGGGGAAAAGTAAATTTAATTGTAATAATTTATCTTTTATTTTGAAAAAGTATATAGTAAAATATTATAAATAATGATATAATAATATTATATTTCTTTAGGAGGTATAAAATCAAATGAATAATATAGATTTAATGAATTATTGGATTGAAAGTTCTGATGAAGATTATAATGTAATGAAAGTTTTATATAATAATAAGAAAAATAGTTATTGCTTGTTTTTCGGACATTTAGTAATAGAGAAATTGTTAAAAGCTTTGTATGCAAAGAACAATAAAAATGCACCATATGCTCCGAAAAATCATGATTTATTGTATTTAACTGAAAGAATAGGTTTGAATTTAACAGATGACCAAGAAAAATTGTTAAACATAATAACAAGGTTTAATATGAGTGCTAGATATGATGACTACAAGAAAGAATTTCAAGAAAAATGTACAGAAGAGTATACTTTAGAACAAATTCAAAATATAGAGGGGGTTAGATTATGGTTAAAAAATCTATTAACAACAGATTAATAATGGAAATTATAGAAAAATATGTAAAAAAAATATGTGAACATTACAAAATTGAGGCAATTATATTATTTGGCTCTTATGCAAAGGGAACGGAACATAAAGACAGTGATATTGACATAGCTATTGTAACAGATGATATAGAAAATGACGTATTTGATGAAGAAGTGAATTTGATGCAATTAAGAAAAGGTATTGATTACAGATTGGAGCCACATATAATAAGAATAGAAGATTATAAAAAAGCAGCAACACCATTTATTCAAGAAGTAATTGATACAGGAATAAAAGTTGCATAAATTATCGAAAATTAGTATCATGACTGTTGAAAAAAGTTGTATATTATGGTAATATATAGAAAAGCGATAATATACAAAGGAGAGAAGAAATATGATAGTTGATAAAAAAGGAAAATTATTTGAAGATAGAAGAAAAAATAAAGAAGATAGACGTAAGGTGGAAATAGACACAACTGGTGGAAGAAGAAAGAAACAAAGAAGAACTGAAAATAATAAAATGAGAGGAAAATAAAAAAAGAAGCTATTCGTATGTGATAAAACACACAAAGAATAGCTTCCTTTCTTATGAGATATAGCTAAAAACTAATTAGCAACATCCACCTCTGTTACCACCACAGCAGCAACATATTAATATTAATACGATTATTATCCAGCAGCAATCGTCACCAAATCCGAAGCCACATCCGCATCCTCTATTCTCTGGCATATATTTCCCCTCCTTTCAAATGCTAAGTATCTTGCATGTTAGCAACCACATGAGTTGTTACATCCGTTACTACAACAGCAGTTGTTTCCTCCACAACAGAAAAGTAGTAAGAATAGGATTATGAACCATAATAGTTCACTATTATTACAACAACAATTTCCCATTTCTTTACCTCCTAACAAAACTTTGATTTGTTTTAAGTTCTTTCGTATGGTATATATTATTCAAATTAGAAAAAAGGGTTACAAAATAGAAAATAAAAATTGACAAAAGGGACACTCCTAAAGTGTCAAAGAAAATTTACAAAAAGGAGTGTCCCTAAGTGTAAAAAAATATCAAAAATTCTTAAAAACCCCTATACAAAAATTGTAAAATAATGATATAATTCTATGGAATAATATAGTATTTGATTTTCAAAAGATATAATGATGGAGAGGAACGAAGCAAAATGGGTAATATAGTTTTATTAGATGATTTAACAATAAATAAAATAGCTGCAGGTGAAGTTATTGAAAGACCAGCGTCTGTAGTAAAAGAGTTGGTTGAAAATTCAATAGATGCAGGGGCTACAAATATAACAATTGAGACAAAAAATGGTGGAATTTCTTACATAAGAATTACTGATAATGGAAAAGGTTTTATGCCAGATGATATGGAAATTGCTTTTGAAAGGCATGCCACAAGTAAAATAAGACAAGCTGATGACCTAGAAACAGTTACATCTATGGGGTTTAGAGGAGAGGCATTGGCAAGTATTGCTGCTATAAGCAATGTTGAGCTTATTTCAAGGACAGAGGGGAATGAGATTGGCAAGAAAATAGAAGTAAAAGGTGGAAATGTTGTAAATTTTGAAGATGCTGGTTGTCCAAAAGGTAGTACAATTACTGTTACAGATTTGTTTTATAACACACCAGTAAGATACAAATTCTTGAAAAAAGATTTTACAGAAGCAGGCTACATTGAAGATGCTGTTACAAGAATTGCTTTAGTGCATCCAGAAATTGCAATTAAGTTGATAAATTCTGGAAAAGTAATTATACAAACATCTGGAAATGGAGATATGAAGTCAGTTATTTACAGCATTTATGGTAAAGATGTTGCAGAAAATATTATAGATGTGAATTATGAGTATGAAGACATGAAGATAACTGGAGTTATTGGAAAGCCTGTAATTGCTCGTTCTAACAGATCTAACCAATTATTCTTTGTGAATAAAAGATATATAAAGGATAAAGTTTTGACCAGTAGCGCAGAGCAAGGTTACAAAGGATTGCTAACTATAGGAAAGTATGGATTTTTAGTTTTAAATATTGAAATGAATCCTCAAAAGGTTGATGTTAATGTTCACCCAGCAAAGTTAGAGGTTAGATTTGAAGATGAAAACAAAGTTTTCAAAGCTATTTACCATGCAATAAGAGATAGCCTTTTAAAGGAAGATTTAATTCCAGATAAGACAAAAATAGAGTTGGACAAGCAAGCTCAAAATAGTTGGAAAGTTAATACAACATATGGCACGAATAATGCAAGTTATAGCTATAATCAAAATAAGTACAATATAAATAATTCATCTGCAAATAGCTTAAAGACTGATATTGATGATAATAAAGTAGGTGCCATCAAATCAAATCTAGAAAACATAAAAGAAGATGCAGGAATTAATGAGACAAATGTTCAAGAACCTAAATTTGATATTTTAGCAGAAATTAATAAATTGCAAAATGCTCCTTTACCAGACTTGTCTGAATTGGAAAATAAAAAAGAAGATTATGAAACTGTAAAAACTACAGAAAATAGCAGTGAAGTAGATACAAGTAAAACAGAAGTAAGTGATGATAAAGAAAGCAATGTTTTACAAGAACAGAGAAATGTGCAAGAAGAAAATGCAGAAGAGAGCAGAGGAGAAAGCTTACATTCTAAAATAAGTGAATTGTTTAGTAGATTTGGAAACAAAAATAAAGAAGATGATGAGAAAGAGAATATAGATGATACTAAGAATTTTATAGCACAAATATATAATAATAAAAATGACAATTCTGCGGATGATATGGGTGAGACTAAGAAAATAGATTTGTCTGAAGTAAATGAAAAAATGCAAGAATTAGATAAGCTACAGATAGAACCAGATTATCAAAATTTTGATGAGATGTATGCTAGAACTTTTGGAAAAACAATAAAAGAAGAGCCAAAAATTGAAGAAGAGAAAAAAGAATATGATATTTCTGACAAAGATTTGAAAACTGTAGAGAATGTATCTATATTCGAAAAGTTGCCAGAAAGCAAAATACCAGAATACAAGTATGTAGGTATAGCATTTTCTACATATATAATAGTTGAAATGAATAGCGAGTTGTACATTATAGACCAACATGCAGCACATGAGAGAATTATGTATGAAAAAATAAAAGCAAATTATTACAGTGATGACCATAAAGATTCTCAGCTTATGTTACTTCCGGATATAATTAATTTAAGCCATAAAGATATGCAAATTGCAAAAGATAATATGGAGATATTTGAAAAAGCTGGATTTATACTAGAAGAATTTGGAGAAAATACAATAAAATTAAGTGGAGTGCCAACGGTGTGTTTAGACTTAGATACAAAAGAACTATTCTTAGAAACTTTAGATGAAATAAATACTGTGGCAAGAACAGCAAAACAAGAAATAGAAGAGAAGTTTATAGCGACAGTTGCATGTAAGGCAGCAGTAAAAGCTAATATGGCACTTACTAGAGAAGAAGTGGACAACTTAATGATGCAATTATTAGTATTGCCAAATCCATTTACTTGTCCACACGGAAGACCTACAGCAATTAGAATGACTAAGATGGACATTGAGAAGAAGTTTTCTAGAAGATAGAAAGGAGTAAAAAATGCCAATAATCTTATTATTTATACTAATTTTAAATATAGTTTCAATAGTACTTATGTACTACTCACTAGGCGATTTAGGAAAAAAAGAAAAACTAATTTATATAGTAGTTGGAACAGCTGTTATGTATATAATCACATCAATAGTTTATTGGTTTAGTACTAGAGGTATTGAAGTGACAGAAGTGTCTGAAAGAGGTAAAGATTTAATTACTTTCCTATTTGTACCAATAAATGGTATAATAATACTTCCATTGCTTGCTAAATCATATAGCAAATTAAAATATGGCAACTTAGATAAAAGTGTGTTTCTAAAAAGAGGAATTGTACTTGCAGTAATATTACTGATAGTTTTAATTATTGAATGTATATATTTTAAAAACATACAACAAGAAGTAGTAAATATGTTAAATGCACAGGAAAATAGCATTGAGCAACAGGAAAGTACAAACAGTGTCTTAAATGAGACTACAAATGAAGTTACAAATCAAATTACTAGTACAATTGTAAACGAAACAACAAATACAATTAGTAATGTGCAAAGTCAAAATACAATAGATAATGTAGTTGAAAGTGATACTGCAAATGATAACGTATTAGAAAGTAGTAATGCAATTAATTAAAGGTCTAAAGCTATACAAAAAATTATAGACAAAAAGGAATGAGTAAATGCAAAAAGTAATAGTTATATGTGGCCCAACAGCTTCAGGAAAAACTGGATTATCAATAGAACTTGCAAAAAAAATTAATGGAGAGATTGTTTCTTGTGATTCGATGCAAATATATAAGGATATGACAATAGGCACAGCAAAGCCAACGGCTGAAGAAATGCAAGGAATAAAACACTATTTGATTGACTGTGTTTCTCCAGAGCAGAGATTTAGTGTTGCAGACTATAAAAGAGAAGCAACAGACGCAATCAAAGAAATTCTTGCAAAAGGAAAAGTTCCAATAGTAGTTGGTGGGACAGGGTTATACCTAGAGACTCTGATATACGGAATTGAATATGAAGAAATAGAAGTTGATTTGGATTATAGGGCACACTTAGAAAAAATAGAGGCAGAAAAGGGCTTGCAATATCTATATAATGAGGCAGAAAAGATAGATGAAGAGGCTACAAAGAAAATTAGTCCAAATGATAAAAAGCGAATATATAGAGTTTTAGAAATATACAAAGCTACAGGAAAAACGAAGACACAACTTGAAAAAGAATCAAGAAAGAAAGGTCCGGATTTTGATTATATATTATTTGGAATTAATATGGATAGGGACAAGCTTTATGAAAGGATTAACAAAAGAGTTGATCTTATGATAAAGAATGGCTTGGTTCAAGAAGTAGAAACATTATCTAAAAAGTATAATGAATTTCCGACAGCTATGCAAGGACTTGGATATAAAGAAGTTATAGAATACTTAGATGGAAAGCTTACAAAAGATGAAATGATAGAGAAGATTAAGATGATGACGAGAAGGTATGCAAAAAGACAACTTACATGGTTTAGAAAATATGAGAATATTACCTGGCTTGACGGACTAAAACCCGTGGAGGAGAATTTGAAAATTATTTTTAATTTACTAACTATAACACAATAAATTAAAAAGGAATGATAAAAATAGTGGAAGAAACAACTAAGAAGAAAGATAGAATAGAAACTAAAAAACAAAATAAATTTATACAATTTTTAAAAAAGCATAAAAAGAAATTTATTATGCTTGTATTACTATGCATTATGATATATATTATCTATTTAGTTGTAAACCTATTTAGAAATCCGACTGATACCGTATATATAGAAAGAGGGCAAATTCAGGAAGAGGAAACAGGAATAGGTTATATAGTACGAGATGAAACAGTACTAAAGGGAGAAAACTATAAGAATGGAATTGAACAGATAAAAACAGAAGGAGAAAAAGTTGCAAAAGGCGAGGCTGTATTTAGATATTATTCAAATAATGAAGAAAGTTTAGTGGAAAAAATACAAGAATTAGATACTAAAATAGATGAGGCAATGGCAAATCAAGAAAGCGTGGTTACATCTGATACAAAAGTATTGGAAGAACAAATCGATTCTAAAATAAGTGAATTATATGGAGAAAGTGATTTGACCAAAATTCAAGATAACAAACAAACAATAACAAATAGTATGACAAGAAAGGCACAAATAGCAGGAGAGTTGAGCCCTGCAGGATCATATTTACAAAAGTTGATAGATCAGAGAAAAAAATATGAAAATCAGCTAAATTCAGGGACAGAAGATATAAGTGCAAGCAGAAGTGGAGTGGTATCATATAGAGTTGATGGATATGAAGATGTATTATCAACAGACGATTTTAGTAAATATACAAAAGATTTTTTAAACAATCTAAATTTAAGAACAGGACAAATTGTCCCAACAAGCAATGAAAGTGGAAAAATTATTAACAACTATTATTGCTACATAGTAAGTGTACTAGAATCAGACCAAGCAAAAGAAGCTGAAGTTGGAGACGAGGTTGGATTAAGGCTACCAAGTGGAACTGTAGTAGATGCAACAATTGAATATAAAACTATCGAAGGCAATGATAGTATTATAACTTTTAAAATAGAAAAGGCAGTTGAAGAATTGATTAGTTATAGAAAAGTGTCGTTTGGGGTTATATGGTGGAGCGCTTCTGGAATGAAAGTACCAAACCAAGCATTATCTACAGAAGAAAAGGATGGCAATCAAATTTCATATGTAACTAGAAAAAGAATAGGATATGAAGATAAAATAATTGTCAAAGTATTAAATAGTAATGAAAAATATTCTATTGTTACAAATTATACTAGTGAAGAATTAGGAGAATTAGGATATACATCTGCAGAAATTAGAAGTATGCCAAGTATTAGTATATATGATGAAATATTACTAAATTGAAAAATAATTACAATTTTAACGTTGTTAAACTTCATTTAAAATTTATTCAACGTACACAAAGTACGCCTCATAAATTTTAAACTTGTTTTCCTAGTTAAAATTTAATTCTTTTTCAATTAAATATTACAATTATGTTACAAAAATATTACAATTATATTAAATTTATATTACAAAAATGAAAAAACTATTGACAAGTTGAAAAAAATGTAAGATACTATATAGCAAATAGAAACCAATGACAAATTTTTGTATAGGAGGTTAGTTAAATGTCAGGAGCTATTATGGAAAAAGTATGGGGTATGTTAGGATTACCAGAGAGAGATGAAGAAGAAACAGAAGAAGTAGATTATGAGAAAAATGAAGATATAGAAGAACAAGAAGAGGAAGAAGAAGATAGAAAAATATGGGGTAGAAAGAGCAATAAAGTTGTAAATATGCCTCAAACACAACAAGTTAAAATGGTTATATGTCAACCAACAAGTTTTGAACAATCAGAAAGTATTTGTAATTTACTAAAAGAGAAAAAATCAATTATTGTTAATCTAGAATATGTAAATAAAGATGTTGCTAGAAGAATAGTTGATGTTGTTAGTGGTGCAGTTCATGCATTAGATGGTAATTTACAAAAAGTTTCTAATTCAATATTCTTAGTTGCACCATATAACTATGATATAACAAATGAAATGGCAAGAGAAGAAATAAAAAACAAACTATCTGTTTCATGGTTAAGAAATAATGCTAACAATTAATGTAGTTATAAAAGGAATTTAGGAGGGACAAATATGTATACACCATTAGATATAGAAAACAAAAAATTTGCTAAGCAAATGATGAATGGCTATAGTGTAGAAGAGGTAGACAATTTCCTTGATGAATTAACTGTAGACTATGAAAAATTATATAAAGAGTCTAATGAAAATAAAGGAAAAATGGCAGAATTAGAAGCAAGTCTTGTAAAATATAAGAATTTAGAATCAACACTTCAAAATACTTTAGTTATGGCGCAAAGTACAGCAGACGAAATAAAAAAGGTTGCACAACAACAAGCAGATCAAATAGTAAGAGATGCACAAGGAACGGCAAAGCAACAACTTATGGAATTAGAGCAACAAATAACAATGAAGACAAAAGAATTAGACGAATTACAAAAACAATTTGATGTATATAAAGCAAAAATGGAATCATTGTTAATATCACAACTAGAACTATTAAAAGAAGTAAACAAAGAGTAACGATAATTTTGTCGTTTTGGGGACAGGCCTTAAAACGACATTTTTTTAAGTTATAGGAAATGTAATTTCCTATAACTTAAAAATAGCTGAAATCGCTATAGTCGGAAACTCAAATTGGCACGAACAAAGGGCGACCAAGGTCGCTTTGTTCTTTACAAATATTACAATTAATCGTATAATGTTAAAGAAATATTACAATTATTTGACAATGTTACAAAAATATTAAATATATATTACAATTCTGTAATTATTATTGACATATAAAAAAAATCGGTTAAAATATATAGTATATCATATGAGGTGACAATGAGAGTAATAAGTGGGTGCGCAAGAGGCACAAAATTAAATTCTATTGAAAGCACAGATACTAGACCTACACTAGATAGAGTAAAAGAATCATTATTTAATATAATACAAAATAGAATTGCTGATAGTGTGGATTTAGATTTATTTGCAGGAAGTGGTGCAATTGGAATTGAATTTATAAGCAGAGGTGCAGAAAAAGTATACTTCTGTGAGCATTCACATTTGGCTGCAGAGATGATAAGAAAAAATCTTAATAAGACTAATTTTACTAATAAATCAGAAATAATGGAAAAGGATTTTAAAAAATGCTTATTAGATTTAAGTCAGAAGAAAGAAAAATTTGACACTATATATATAGACCCACCATATAAAGATGACTTAGCTGGAATAGCAACTGAGTTAATTATTTCATATGATTTATTGAAAAAAGATGGACTAATAATTATAGAAACAGACGAAAAAGAGAGAGAGTTAAGAGAATTAGAAAAATTGAAAGTAACAGTAAATGATTTAAGAAAATATGGACGTGCTTACCTAATATTCTTAAGTCGAAAGGAGTAAGATTATGGAAATATTTACATTGTTAGAAGCTTTGGAGGATATGCTTGATAAAAGCAGAGGAATACCATTCTCAAGTAAATGTATAGTTAATAAGGAAGATATTTTAGATATTGTGAAAGAAATAAGGTTAAAACTTCCTGATGAATTAAAACAAGCAAAATGGATAAAAGAAGAAAGACAGAGAATATTAGTAGAAGCTCAAAATGAAGCTGATGAAATAATTAAAGAAGCAGAAAATAGAATTATTTCTATGATTGATGAGCACGAGATAACTAAAAAAGCTTATGAAAAGAAAGTAGAAATTATTGAAACTGCTAATGAGATGTCAAGAGAAATAAAAAGCGGAACAGAGGAATATGCTGATGGCGTCTTGGCAGGAATAGAAGTGGCTCTAGAAGATGCTTTGAAAGTCATCAAAAATAATAGAAAAGAATTGAAATAATTAAAAAATTGTTACTATTTTAAGGCTTTAAAATTATCAATGCCCTGCAACGGTAGTTATAATTAAAATCGTCTCGCTACGTCCCGACGGAGCTCCCTGCTCCGCTCGTCGATTTTAATTATAAACTCCCTGCGCGGGCTTTAAATTTATTCTAACATTAAAATAGTAACAATTTTTTAATTACTTATTCCAGGTAAAAGAGATTCTACATTACTATCTTCTTCTACAACAGTAGGAATACTTATATCAACATTTTTGTTCTCATAATGATTTATTATAATTGCAATAGTCGCAATAAATATGACTAGCATTATACAAATTGTAATTATAAAAGTACTTTTTCTTACCATAAAAACCTCCATCCGAGTAAATATATGAATAATAATAACTTTTCAATTTTCTCCTTAATTTTAACAAAAATTTTGCTATATATCAATACTTTTAGAAATTAAACTTAAAGAACTATAAAATGCGTTGGTTGTAAAGATTTATGTGAATAAGAAATATTACAAAAGTGTTACAGAAATATTACAGTTATATTACATTTTGCTGAAAGTGTTGAAAAGAAAACATTAATAGTGTAAAATTAAATTACACTGTTAGTGTTTTTCCAAACAAAAAATAGTATAAAGGTTTTTAAATAATGCGAAACGAAATGAGAAAGGAATTAAGCTAAATGATAAAAGAATAGTTTATAAGGAGGAGAATTATGTATAGAAAGGAAGAAAGAGGAATAACATTAGTAGCATTAGTAATCACTATAATAATTATAATAATTCTATCTACAATAACATTAAATATGGCATTTGGGGATAATGGATTAATAAAACAAGCTCAAAAGGCAAAAGATATGACAGCAAATTCAATAGCATCAGAACAAGAGGGAATGAATAGCTTACTAGGAGAGTACAGTAATATAATGAATGGAGGAAATGAAATAGAAGAACCAAATCCACCAGAAAAGGATGAAACACCACCAGTAGTAACAGTGACTTCAGAAGAAACAACAAGTAATAGTATAAAAGTAAATGTAACAGCAATAGACAATGAAAGTGGAATGACAGATAGCCCAACATATACCTATAGTATAAAACAAAGTAGTCAAGATGATAATAGCTATACGACCCCAAGCGATGCAAGTAATATAACAACAAGCACATATACATTTACAGGATTAACCCAAGGAACAAGCTATGATGTAAAAGTAGAAGTAAATGGAGACAAAGCAGGAAATATAGGAATAGGATATTTAACAAATCAAGTAACAGGAGAAATACCAGATGGAATAGAGCAAGGAGCAATAACATTTGGAAATGTAATATGGAGTAGAGGAGTAACAAGTAATATAACATACAACAGTGTAACTGTAACGGTAACAGCAAGTGATGAACAAAGTGGATTAGCAACAAGTGGAACATATAAATATTACTTAAATAGTGAAAGCACACCAAGAGGAACAAACACAACAGGAAGTTACACATTCACAGGATTAAGTGCAGAAACAGGATATACAATAAAGGTAGTAGTAGCAGATAAAGCAAATAATGAAACAACAGAAACAACAACAGTAAGGACAGCAGAGCAAACTGCAACAAATGTAAATGAACTAGAAGCAGGAGACTATGTATATTATACCGATGGAAAGGGAACAAGAAGAACATGCGTCGTACTATATGATAGTAGTTCAAGTTATGGAGTAGAGATAATAACAATGGAGAATGTAGAAAATGTAAACCTAGGAAATGGTACTACAGGAACCACCGCATCTTCAAAAGATTCGACACTTTTTAATACATCAATGAATTCATATAATAATGCAATAAAGACGCTAAATGATGCAGCAGCATCATATAATAATGGCACATACTCAAGTAGAGCAAGGTGTGTAGGAAGTGTACCAAATAATCCAAGTTATGATGCCGCAGGAATGCATTCAACACAATTTGGTTCAAGCTATGATGGAAAACTCAAAGATGGTGATACAAACTACGAAACAGACTGGAATCAAATGAGCATGTTAGATATACAAAACATAGGAGAAGCCTACTGGTTAGCTTCACGCCAAATGAAATCGAGCTCAATCAGCAGCGATTTCTATATACGCTCTGGCATTTCCAATGGCAATTTAGGTGGCTGGAGCTTGGGCTGGTGGCTTAACGGTGACGACATATACTCATATGGCCGTACGAGTGGTCTTCGTCCTATATTTCTCCTAAAATCTAACATCAAAGTTACAGGCGGAACAGGAGAAGAAGGTAGTCCATATACCTTAGGCACGTAACTAGGAAAAGAAGGTCTCGGGAAGGCCTCGGGTCTTTCTGAGTAGCGTGCCGGTCTTTAGTCAGCACAGGGAGCTTTCTACCATGCATATGGCAAAAAAAGTAGTGTATAATCTGGTGTGTGGAATACAAAAGTATTTACACATCAGATTCTTTTATGTATATGATAGCCTAATAAAAAGAACAGAGAAAACAAAAGAAGTAAGAGATAGCCCAGAAAGAGAAACACTTATCTAAAAAAAACACGAAACTTGTTGAAAAAAAGCCAAAAGTGCTATATAATCTACAAAGTGATTTATAAAAAATATATAACTAATGCAACGATTTGGAACAGGAGGAGCATCTCAAATGTCCAAAAACTTGGACAAAGAGGTGTGTCCCCTCTGTTCGAAATTTCGAACAAATGCCCCGTCCCCTTTGTTCGCAGAAAAAAGGAGAACAATATGTATTTAAAAAGATTAGAGTTACAAGGATTTAAATCCTTTGCAGATAAAACAGTTTTAGAATTTAAAAGTGGTATTACTTCTGTTATTGGACCAAATGGTTCTGGAAAGAGCAATATTTCTGATGCCATAAGATGGGTACTTGGTGAGCAAAGTATGAAGTCTTTGAGAGGTGCAAAGTCAGAGGATATAATTTTTGCTGGTACTCAAGCGAGAAAGTCGCTTGGGTTTGCAGAAGTGTCTATGGTTATTGATAATACTGATGGAAAGCTTCCTATTGAGTACAGCGAAGTTACTGTTACAAGAAAGTTATATAGAAGCGGTGAAACCGGATATTATATAAATAAAGTACCTTGCAGATTAAAAGATGTGCTAGAGCTTTTTATGGATACTGGAATTGGAAAAGATGGATATAGCATTATTGGGCAAGGTAAGATTGACGAGATTTTGAGCAATAAATCAGAGGACAGAAGAAAGATATTTGAAGAGGCTGCAGGTATTGTAAAGTATAGAACTAGAAAGGCTGAGTCTGAGAAAAAGCTTGAACAAACAAAGCTTAATTTACTTAGAATAAATGATATTTTATCTGAGATTGAGGCAAATATAGAGCCTCTTAAAATGCAGTCTGATAAAGCTAGAAAGTATTTGGACTTACGTGAAGAACTAAAGAATATTGAGGTAGGGCTATTTTTATATAATATTAGTGAATACAAAGAAAAGTTAGAAAAAATAGTAGAAGATATTCAAATTGTAGAAGGTCAAAATGAGGCGGAAAATCAGAAAATGATTAATTTGCAAGATGCGAAAGAAGAATTAAAAGAGCAAATTGATGAGATTACTGCCAAAATTGAAGAAATGCAAAACTTAGGTTTTGAAAGTACAAATAAGATAGAAAAGATAAATTCTGAGATTGGTATTTCAAAAGAAAGAATACAGAATAATAAAGGAAATAAAGAGAGATTAGAAAAAGAAATTGAAGAAGTAAAACAAAGAATTTTAGAATTAAAAGATGAGCAAAAACAAAAGTTAGAGAAAAAAGATAATTTATCTCAAAATAGAGAGAAATTCCAAAAGGAATTAGATGAAAAGCAAAAAGAGTTAGATGAACTAACTAAGAAATTGTCTGACAAAGAGTTAGAAATAGAAGGAAAAAAGCAGGAGATAGAAAAGCATACTGATAGAAAATATGAAATTGCATCAGAGATAAGTAGTTTGGATACAAATTTGGAAAATATAGAAAAGAGAGAAAAGACTACTAAAAATGAGATTGATAGTTTGACATTAGAAATAGATAGTGCAAGAGATGATAAACAGGAGAAGTCAAAAGCATTTTATGAAATAGAGCATAAGAAAAATGAAATTACTAAAGCTTTGCAAGAAAAATCTAGAAAAAAAGAAGAGAGTATGGCAAAAATAAAAGAGTTTGATATGAATCTAAACAATTTAAATTATGATGCAAGAATGAAAGATTCAAGACTAAAATTCTTAATTGAGACTGAAAAAGAAAAAGAAGGATATTTAAGAAGTGTTAAAGCATTACTTGTAGATTGCGAGAAAGATGCTAACCTTAATAAAGGAATGAATGGAGTTCTAGCAAACTTGATTTCAGTGGATAAAAAATATGAAACTGCCATTGAAATGTGCTTGGGACAAGCATTACAGAACATTGTAACTGATACAGAAGAAGATGCAAAAAAATTGGTAGAGCATTTAAGAAACAACAAATTAGGTAGAGCATCATTCTTACCAGTATCATCAATTAGAGGGAAGAAGTTAGACAGGATTATAAGAAACAATGTTGACGGCGTAATAGGAGTTGCATCAGATTTAGTAAAATGCGATAAAAAATATGAGCAAATTGTGCTTAACCTTTTAGGAAGAACTTTAATTGTAGAAAATATGGATACTGCTATTCAAATGGCAAAAATGAATTCATATTCTTTTAGAATAGTTACATTAGAGGGAGATATCATAAGTAACACAGGTGCAATTACTGGTGGCTCTATTCAAACTAAAACAGTAAATATTTTGGGAAGAAGTAGAGAAATAGAGGAACTAGAAAAATCTATAAAAGATATAAATAGCAAGATAGAAAAGATTACTAAAGAAAAGACAGAGTATACAGAGTCTGTAACTGATGTAATAGAAGAAGTAACAAGACTAGAAAAAGAATTGCAAGATATAGAAGTTACATATGCAGCAGAAAATCAGAAGATGCTAAATATAGAGGATGGAATTAGCAAATTAGAAGCAAGACGTGAAAAGTTAAAGAAAGAATTAGAGGAATTAGCAAAGCAGAAAATTGATAATAGAACAGAAAAAGAAGAAAAACAAGAAGAGACAAATTACTCACAAGAAGAAATAGAAAAATTGAGCAAAATAGTTGAAGAATTTGCTATTCACAATAAAGATAATCAAAAATATATAGATGACTTGAATTTCGATATCACAAATTTAAAAATATCTGTATCATCTTTTGATGAAAGTGGAACATCAATTGACGAAATGGTAGAAAGAATAAAACAAGATATTGATAGTAATAAAGTATCTATAGAAAATAAGGAAAAGAACATTAATGAAGTTTTAGAAGAAAATGCAAATCTAGAGCAAAAAATCACAGATTTAGAAAACGAAATTGCAAAGATTAAATCAGATGTAGAAAATAGCTCTAATATAGTAGAAAAATTGAAGAAAGATAGAACTGAAAAAAGCGAAAAATTAAAAACTTCAGAAGCAAGCATTACTGAGCAATTCAGTGTAATAGAAGATATAAAAGGACAAATCGTAAAATTAGATGTAAGAAAAACAAAGCTAGAGCAGGACTTAGAACAAGTGGTAAACAACTTGTGGGTAGAATACGAATTGACTCCTAACAATGCAGAAGATTATCCAAAGCCACAAAATGTACAAAAAGCAGCAAGAGATGTAAATGTTTTGCGTAACCAAATAAAGGAGCTTGGAAGCATAAATGTTGACGCAATAGAGGAATATAAAAAGACTAAAGAAAGATATGACTTCATGTGCGAGCAACGTTTAGACTTAGAAAACACAGCAACAAAGCTAAGAAATTTAATCTCAGATATGACACAAACAATGAAAGAACAATTCGTAGAAAAATTTGAATTAATAAACAAAAATTTTAATGAAACATTTGTAGAACTATTTGGTGGAGGAAAAGCAGAATTAAGACTAGAAGATGAGGAAAATGTACTAGAGTGTGGCATAGACATCCATGTACAACCAACAGGAAAGAAACTACAAAACATGATGCTTTTATCAGGAGGAGAAAAGGCTTTTACAGCAATAGCACTTTTATTTGCAATACTAAAAATAAACCCAGCACCATTCTGCGTACTAGACGAAATTGAAGCAGCACTAGATGATGTAAATGTATACAGATTTGCAGAATACCTAAAGAAATTTAGCAAAGAAACACAATTCTTAGTAATAACACATAGAAAAGGAACAATGGAAGCAGCAAACACAGTATACGGCATAACCATGGAGGAGAATGGAGTTAGTAAGTTGCTTTCAATGAAACTGGGACAATAAATTATGTCAACTAATTGTGCAGTTGGGGACAGACCCCAATTGCACAATTAGTTGACAAAAGAATATAAAAGTAATACAATAGTAGCCAAATCACTTTTTTGGAGGCTTTTTTATGTGGCGGAAGATAGAATTTCGTGTGGACATTCATGGTTACAAATTATGCATGCTAGATGGCAAATGCATAGGAGTTCCAACTTCATTTAAGGCTGGACAATTGAAAATTGTTGAAGAGAAAAGAGGAGAGAAGTATGTTACTATAGCAACCTATGGGTTTGCTGATGGAAGTGGGAATTTTATTCCTGCTTGTGTCAAAGGCAAATGTAACAATTGCAAGAAACGAGGTAAAGGGAACTGCAGATATAATAAAGATTTGAAACCAAAAGCAGGGTATTATATCGAAGTCAAAGAAAGCTGATTTTGCTCATCATTTTGAGTAAGAAAAAACAAACAAATACCAGAATTATTTTCTGGAATAAAACAAATACCGGAGGAAATTTAAAAAATCTTCCGGTATTTCATTGACACATGAAAGTTTTTCTAACATTATATATAATTACGTTAACCAATTGTGCAGTTGGGGTCTGTCCCCAATTGCACAATTAATAGTCATAAAATTCAATACTGCTGCATATATATTAATATAACCTAAAAACAAAGGAGAGTTGATATATATGTGGCAGTCTTTTAATATTAATGAGGTTGCAAGAAGACTTAGAACAAACATAGGACAAGGCCTATCGAAAGAAGAGGCAGAAGAAAGGCATAATAAGCATGGACCGAATAAGTTAGATGAGCAAAAGAAAGAAAGCATTTTAGTAAGATTTATAAAGCAGTTTCAAGATTTTATGATAATAATTCTTTTAATTGCAGCAATAATTTCAGCAGGTGTTTCTTTTGTACAAGGAGAGAATGATTACATAGATTCCATCATTATTGTAGCAATTGTAGTGTTAAATGCAATTATGGGACTAGTTCAAGAGGCAAAAGCAGAAAAGTCTTTAGAGGCTCTTAAAGATATGTCGGCACCTGTTGCAAAGGTAAGAAGAGATGGCAGAATATTTACAGTTAAAGGTACAGAAGTTGTACCAGGAGATATTGTTTTGCTAGAAGCGGGCAATTTTGTTCCAGCAGATTGCAGGTTAATTAATAGTTATAACCTAAAAATTGAGGAATCGAGCTTAACAGGTGAAACAGTTCCAGTAACGAAAGATGCGGAGGTATTGTTAGATGAGAAAACAGCTTTAGGAGATACTTTAAATATGGCTTTTGCTAATACGATTGTAGTAAATGGACATGCAGAAGCAATTGTTACAGATATAGGAATGAATACAAAAGTAGGAAAAATAGCAAAAATGATTATTACAAATGAGTCGCCAGAGACACCGATACAGAAGAAGCTTGGAGAGGTTGGAAAGACATTGGGAATGGGTTGCTTAGTAATTTGTGCTATCATATTTGTAATAGGAGTATTAAAAAAGATAGAACCAATAGAAATGTTCATGACGTCAGTAGGACTAGCAGTAGCTGCTATTCCAGAAGGATTACCAGCAATAGTAACAATAATGCTTTCAATAGGTGTTACTAGAATGGCAAGAAAGAATACTATAATAAGAAAACTGCCGGCAGTAGAAACGTTAGGAAGCAGTAATGTGATTTGTTCGGACAAGACAGGAACATTAACACAAAATAAAATGCAGGTAACAAAAGTGATGGATGTAAGAGGAGAGAGTCTAAATTTTCAGAGAGACTTCATATTAGAACTTGGAACAATGTGTACAGATGTTGAAGAAGATGTGGGGGAAGCGACAGAACTTGCGATTGTAAATGCGGCAAAAGAACAAGGAAAGTTTAAAGAACGACTGTATCAAAAGTTCAATAGGATTAATGACATACCATTTGACTCGGAAAGAAAAATGATGAGTACAATACATAGGGGAGAGAATGAAAATACGATAAATTCATATACTAATGAAAGAGTAGGAAATATAGATGGGTATATGTTTGTAAATACAAAAGAAGGTAAACAGTTATTAGCAGAAAATAATTATAGTGCACGAAATTTTAATAATACAGAAGATAGTAGTTCAATAGGTCAGATTTTTAAGGATAGTCAATACATAACAATAACCAAAGGTGCACCAGATGTACTTCTAAAACATTGTACGAAATATTTCTTGAATGGAGAAATACATTCTCTAGATAGGTCAGTAATGGAAAAAATAGAAAAAATAAATAGTAAAATGGCAGATGATGCTTTAAGAGTAATTGCAGTAGCATATGCTCAAATGCCTAGACTTCCAACTAATATAGATAGTGAAACAATCGAAAATAACCTTACATTTGTAGGATTGATAGGAATGATAGATCCACCACGTGAAGGTGTGGAAAGTGCTGTTGCAACATGTAGAAAAGCTGGAATAAAAACAGTAATGATAACAGGAGACCATATTGCAACAGCTAAGGCAATAGCAAAAGATTTGGGAATACTGAAGAAAAATGATTTAGCTATAACAGGGAAAGAACTTGATGAAATACCGCAAAAAGAATTAGAAAAGAATATCTCGAAATATTCTGTTTTTGCAAGAGTTTCACCTGAACACAAAGTAAGAATAGTCGAAGCATTTCAAAAAACTGGTGCAGTAGTTGCGATGACAGGAGATGGTGTAAATGACGCACCTGCACTAAAAAAAGCTGATATAGGAATTGCAATGGGAAAAAATGGTACAGATGTTGCAAAAAATGCTTCTGATATGATTTTAACAGATGACAACTTTGTTACAATTGTTGAGGCTGTAAAACAAGGCAGAAATATTTTCGAAAACATAAAAAAAGCAGTTCACTTTTTAATTGCTACGAATATTGGAGAAATTGTAACTATATTTGTAGGACTACTCTTAGGAATGAAAGCACCACTTTTGGCGATACAACTTTTGTGGGTTAATTTAGTTACAGACTCACTACCAGCAATAGCAATTGGGTTAGAACCGCCTGATAAGGACATCATGAGTAGAAAACCTAGAGATAGCAAGAAGAGTATCTTTGCAGATGGATTATGGGGCAAAATATTTGTAGAGGGAACAATGCTTGGAATGCTCACACTACTTATATTTAGCATAGGAAACAATCTCTATGGCTTAGAAGTAGGAAGAAGCATGGCATTTGTAGCATTAGGAATGCTTGAATTAGTACATAGCTTTAATGTCAAGAGCGATGAATCGATATTTAAAGTTGGATTATTTGAAAATAAATACTTAATAGGAGCATTTGTACTAGGCACACTATTACAAATAGTTGTTGTAATGGTACCAGTATTTGCAAATGTGTTTAAGCTAGTACCACTAAATGGTACACAATGGTTATATACAATCGGAATTTCAATACTTCCAATTGTTATTATAGAGGCACAAAAGAAATTAAATGAGATAAAATTCGGGAAAAGGGTAAGTTTTTCCATTTGTCAATATACGAAAAAGTGAGAAAAACGGAGAAAAAGCAAGAAAAAACGAGCAATGTATACAATAATTTGATTTGTAAAATGCACGGAATGTCTTAAAAATGACAAATTTGAAAAAAAATAGAATATATAATTTGAAATTGAATAGAATATATAGTATAATTAACTTTGTGTCACGTCAAAAAAAGGAGTGTGAAATTATATTTTAAACAGGAAAATTAAATACTACACAAAAGAAATTTTTAGGCTTATAAATATAGTAGCAATTGCACTGTTTATAATGATGATAATAATATTTTTCAAATTCAATATGCTTTGTGAAGTTACAATAGCAGGAGAAACTGTAGGTTATGTAGCAAACAAGGATGAGTTTGAAAGCAAAGTAAATGAAATATTAAATAAAGAAGAAGAATCAAAATTATATACAACTATTGAAGATATGCCTGAATATCACTTAAAACTTGTTGATAAATCAGAGCAAACAAATGAAGATGTTATATTAGGACAATTAGAGGCAAAGGCTGAAACTACCTATAAATTATATGCCGTGACAATAGATGGTGAAGAAAAAGCCATTATAGCAAGCTTAGATGAAGCTGAAAAAATAGTTGATGAAATGACAGAAAAATATGAAGACGAAATAGAATTAGATATAGGTATCACAGAAAAAATTACGACAGACAAGACAATACAAAACTCAGTAAAACTAGCAAAATCAAGAGTAAACTCATCGATAGAAAATGCAGTAGAAGAAAAAGAAGCTGAAGAGGCAGGGCAAAGAGAGATTGAATCTCATACTGTACAAGGAGTTTACTTAGAGGCAACTCCAGTATCTGGAATAATTACATCCAGATTTGGAAATAGAGAAAGTATAAGAACAAGTGGACATACAGGACTAGATATTGCAGCACCTGCTGGAACACCAATTAAGGCTGCAGCAAGCGGTACAGTTACATTTGCAGGTTACAGTGGTGGATATGGATATGTTGTAAAGCTAGATAACGGAAATGGAGTACAAACATATTATGGACACTGTAGCAGATTGTATGTATCTACAGGTGAAAAGGTTGAGGCAGGAGAAGTAATTGCAGCAGTTGGTTCAACAGGTAACTCAACAGGTAACCATTTACATTTTGAGGTAAGAGTTAATGGAAGTGTGGTAAACCCACAAAACTATTTGTATAATTAGAAAAAAGCAGAAGGCTATAAGGCTTTCTGCTTTTTGGTAATATACGACTTTTAATATGCATCTTTCTAGTATGTATATTTGACTAATTTTCTAGCAACCAAAAATGAAAATTACGAAAAAGTACTTGTCAAAATTTTACCAATAGTGTAGAATAAAATTACACTTACAATACAAATGAAATGGAAAGGAAATTGTACAAATGTTGAAAAATGAAGCACATGAAACCGTTGAGGTTGTAAGAGAGAGAGAGAGAGAGAGAG
>CAMOBD010000015.1 GCA_946578345.1 uncultured Clostridium sp. | reverse complement strand
TTATTTTCCCGTTAATGTTTAAAAAATTTTAGGACATTTTCAAAAACTATTGACAAATTCGGAGTCTTTTCTTTTAGAGAAGAAGTATATATTTTTTTCTTTTTATTGGAGTGCTTAAGGTGGGGACCGACAAGTTTACAAACTGTTAAACGAAACTTTAGTTTTCGTTTCTACAGTTTGTACGCTGTTGGGGGCCGGAAATAAAAATAAAAAAATATATACTTCTTCTCGATATTAATACTCTTTGAATTGTAACTAATTTATTTTATTTAATTTAAAATATTTTTCTTCATATTGACAATACATAGTATAATATAATTATTAGGAAATTAATAAAAAGGAGTATTTATGCAAAAAGTATTAGGATATTTAAGAAAGGCAATAGAACATTATAATATGATAGAAGAAGGGGATAAAATAGCTGTAGCTCTTTCTGGAGGAAAAGATTCAATTACTCTTTTAATGGGATTGAAAGCTCTTCAAAGATTTTATCCCAAACATTTTGATTTAATTGCAGTTAGTGTAAATCCAGGTTTTGAATTTTTTAATTCAGATTTTCTAAAAGAAACTTGTTCTAAGATAGATGTAGAATATGTTGAATATGAAAGTCATATAAAAGAAATAGTTTTTGATATTAGAAAAGAAAAGAATCCATGTTCTTTATGTGCAAATCTTCGTAGAGGTATTTTAAATTCTACTGCTATAGAACACGGTTGTAATAAACTTGCTTTAGGACATAATGAGGATGATGTATTAGAAACTTTCTTTTTAAATATGCTTTATGCTGGAAATCTATCTACTTTTGCACCTGTTAGTTATATGGATAGGTCAAAAATAACTTTAATTCGTCCTTTAGTATATGCTCCTGAAAAAGAGATAAAAAAATTCATTAAAAGAAATAAAATTGATGTTATGCCAAAGAATTGTCCCATGGATGGAGTTTCTAAAAGAGAAGAAATTAAAGATATGTTATATAAATTGACTGTTAAAATACCAAATGTGAGGGCTAATTTAATGGGCGCAATAAAACGTGCCGGTATTAATGGGTGGAAAGAAGTTAAGTAAAGCACAAAAGGTGTCTCCCCAAGTGTCAAAAAACTTTGACAAAAAGGAGTGTCCCTTTTGTCAAAGTTTCGCATTTTCTGCCATTTCTTTTACTTCTTTCTCTAGCATATCTAATTTTTCATCTGCTTCGTTCATGCTTTTTTCACATACTCCCATATAGAATTTTATTTTTGGCTCTGTTCCTGAAGGACGTACACAAACCCAGGCATTTTTTTCTAAATCAAAATATAGTACATTTGATTTTGGAAGTCCTGTTGCATGTTTATTTCCATTTTCATCAATTATTTCCTGTTTATTATAATCTCCAAAAGACTTCACTTTTAATCCTGCGATTTCTTTTGGTGGATTATTTCTCATATTTTCCATCATTTTTTTAATTTCTTCTGCGCCTTCTACTCCTTTTAAAGTGATAGACATTTGTCTTTCTTTATAATATCCATATTTTGCATACATCTCATTCATTTCGTCCCATAAAGTTAATCCATACATTTTGTAGTATGCAGCTGCTTCACATATTGTCATTACTGCAACTATTCCATCTTTATCTCTTGCATGTGTTCCTATTATACATCCATAGCTTTCTTCATATGAATATAGACATTTATATGAATTATTTTTTTCAAATCCTCTTATAATTTTTGCTATATTTTTAAATCCAGTTAGTGTAGAGAATAGTTTTACACCATATTCTTTTGCTATTGCGTCTGTCATATTTGAAGACACTATTGTTTTAATTATTGCTCCATTTTCAGGCAAAGTTCCGCTTGCTTTCTTTTGCGATAATATATATTCTGCAATTAGGTTTCCTGTCATGTTTCCATTAAATTGTATATACTCTTCTGTCTTTGTGTCTTTTACATATATTCCTAATCTATCTGCATCTGGGTCATTTGCCAATATTATGTCAGCATCAACCTTTTTAGCTAATTCTAAAGCTAATGTAAATGCCTTAGGGTCTTCAGGATTTGGATAACTAACTGTTGGAAAATGTCCATCTGGCTCTTCTTGCTCTTTTACTATATATACATTTTCGAATCCAATTTCTTTTAATATTCTTTGTACTGGCATGTTTCCTGTTCCATGTAGTGGAGTATACACTATTTTTATGTCTTTTTGCACTTTTCTTATTGCATCTTCATTTACTACTAATTTCTTTAACTCTTCTATGTATCTATCATCAATTTCTTTTCCTATTGTATTATATAATCCTTTTTCTATTGCCTCTTCTTTATTCATTGTTTTTATCGTAGCAAAGTCAGTTACATTATTAACTTCAGCAATAATCTCTTTATCTGTTGGCTCAACTATTTGTGCTCCATCTTCCCAGTACACCTTATATCCATTATACTCTGGAGGATTATGACTTGCTGTAATTACTATTCCTGCAATACATCCAAGTTCTCTTACTGCAAACGACAATTCCGGAGTTGGTCTTAAATCTTCAAATCTATATGTTTTTATTCCATTTGCATTTAAACACAATGCTGTCTCTTCACTAAACTCTTTAGACATTATTCTACAGTCATAAGCAATAGCAACACCTCTATCTTGCCCGCCTTGCTTTACAATATAATTTGCTAACCCTTGAGTTGCCTTTGTTACTGTATATTTATTCATTCTATTCGTTCCTATCCCAATTATTCCTCTTAAGCCTGCAGTACCAAATTCAAGGTCTTTATAAAACCTATCTTCAATTTCTTCTTTATTATCTCTAATTGATAATAATTCTTTTTTGCTTTCTTCATCAATGATTGGATTATTAAGCCATTCATTATACCTTACTTCATACTCATTCATACATACACACTTTCCTCTCTAAAATATGATAATGAAAGTATATCATAGATTATTAAAAAAAACTATAATTTAAAAGTAAATTATAGTTTTTTGTTTATATATTTTTTCCCTTTTGTGGCGCTCTGGCCGACTAAAGCCGGCCACTTTGCGAGGACCTGAGGCCCTCGTAAGCCTTGCATATTTTATAGGTTATACTCCTAGAGTATATGCTGTACCTGCCGAAGTTCCATCTCCTCCTGTTACTTTGATTCCAGATTTCAGAGTAAAACATGGGCGGAGACCATACGAACGGCTATGGGCGCTGGCGCTACCGCTAGAAGTCACATAGCACAAGTTGCGGCTGGTGAGGCCCCCACTAGAGGCCACATAGCGCACACAGAAGTAAGAGTCGTTAGAGCCAGAGTCCACACTACGTGATGCCAACCAATAGGATTTACCTATATTCCTTATTCCTAATGTTCCCATTTGGTCATAGTCTGTTTTATAATTTGTATCTGTATCTTTTAATTGTCCATCATACCCTGAACCAAATTGTGTTGTGTGGTATCCTGCATTATCTTGGCTTGGATTATTTGGCACGCTTCCTACACATCTTACTGTACTATATGTGCTATTATTATAGCTACTTACTGCACTATTTAATGTGCTTATGGCATTATTATATGAATTCATACTTGTTGTAAAATTACTGCTTCCCAATGTATAGCTATCTGTTACTGTACTACTTGTTATTAATTGTACTCCATATCCTGATGTACTATCATATAGCACTCTACATGCTATATTTCCACTTGGTGATGGGTATGTTACATAGTCTCCTGCTACCAAAGTATTTGCTACTGTTTTAGCTGTTGTACTTGCTGTTGTACTTTTCTCTCCCATATTTCCTGCTTTATCATATGCCTCTACTTTTATTGTATATTCTGTTCCTGCTGTTAATCCTGTAAATGTATAGCTATTACTTGTTAATGTATCTTTTAATGTTTCATTTAAGTAATATTTGTATGATGCTATTTCTCCACTATCGTCTGTTGCGTTTACTGTTATTACTATGCTGTTTTCTGTTGTTTCTCCTACTGTTATTTCTACTGTTGGTGGTGTTGTATCAGCTGGTGGTAATGGCAATTCACTATCTTCTGCCATTACATTTAAGTATTCACTCATTACGCTATTCATTCCTTCTTGTTCGGCTGTTACTGAATTTAATGTCATATCTTTGGCTTTTTGTGCTTGTGTTATTAATCCATTCTCTCCAAATGCCATATTAATTGTTACTGTTGATAGAATGATAATTATAATTATTGTTATGACAAGCGCAACCAAAGTTATTCCATTCTGCCTTTCCGCAATTTTCTCATGGCTTTTTGTCTTTGCCTTTTGAGTTGTTTCTCTAGTACTTTTCATACCTTTTTCTTCCTCCTTTTTTATTTTTCATTCTTTTGTTTTATACTTTTAGTATGTTTTTATTATACCAAATCATTTCTATTTGTCAATACATTTTATGCGTTATTTTTAACTCATATTGTGTTTTATTTTTTGCTATACTTCGTTTGGTGATTTTATGAGTCTTTCTGAAGCTATTAAATTAAGGATAATTGAACTATGTAATTCTAATAATTTGAATGTTAATTCTCTCAGTAACAGAGCTGGTATTAATCCTTCTACTATTAGAAGTATTTTAAAATCTAGGTGTAAAACTCCTAATACACAGACAATTTATTATATTTGTATTGCTTTAAATATGGATTTAAAAGATTTCTTTAATTCTCCTTTATTTTCTAATCTAGATGATGACTAATCTTTTGTTCTTTTTCTTTTTTATTATTTTCTTTCTATTAGACTATTAACTATTTCTTGTAATTTATTTATTATTTTATCAAAATTTTCTTTTTCTATTACATATTTATTCGTTTCTTTATTATATATAGCACAATCTCTTTGCATGGCATGTTCTTGTAAAATTTAATATTTACCTCTATTAAACAAAAATAGAATACTCTATTTTAATTTGAGTACTCTATTTTTTTATTTGAATTGCGTTATAAATTGTTTACTTTGCATGCACTTTATACCGCTCATTTCAAATAGCTTTATGCTTTATTTTTTTAATTTTAGTTATATTTTATTCTTTTTCAAGTCTTTTTTCTAAATTTCTAGACTTTTTATAAAGCTTATTAAATCATCTCTTAATTCTGGCCTTCTTAATGTTTCATCTATTGATGCTTTTACAAATCCTAATTTATCTCCTGAGTCAAATCTTTTTGCCTCGTAATCGTATGCATACACACCTTCTTTTGTGTTTACCATGCTGTTGTATGCATCTGTTACTTGAATTTCTCCACCTTTTCCCGGTTTTGTTTTTGCTAAGAAATCAAATAAATCTGGCATAAGTACATGTCTATCTGAAATAGCTAAGTTTGATTTTGTTTCTTCTATTTTTGGTTTTTCTTGCATTTTTTCTACTTTATATAGTCTATCATTGATTGCTTCTCCTGAAACATTACCATATTTAGGTACATCTTTCCATTCTACTTTTTCAACACCAATTACAGATGCTCCTAATTTTTCATGCTCATCTATAATTTCCTTTAGACAAGGTTTTTCTCCTTGCATTATAACGTCTCCATACATGATAGCAAAAGGCTCATTTCCTACAAAGTCTTTGGCCATATATATGGCATGACCAAGTCCCTTTGCTCCACCTTCTTCTTCAATGAAATGTATTTTTGCTTTTCCTGAAAGATTTGTTACTTGTGGAATAAATTGCTCTTTTCCTCTTTCAATTAAAAATTCTTCTAGTTCTTTATCCTCTGAAAAATAATCTTCTACAACTTCTTTTTTTCTTCCTACTACTAATAATATTTCTTCTATGCCAGATGCTACTGCCTCATCAACTAAATATTGAATAATTGGTTTATCTAAAATTGTTAGCATGCATTTTGGTAAACTTTTGCACGCAGGTAAGAATCTCGTAGCAAATCCAGCAACTGGTATAACTGCCTTTCTTACACCCATTGTAATCTTCCCTTCTTTGTTTGTTTAAACTATAACTAATTTTATTTAATTAAATAAAAATAATATAGAACGAATTTATTCTATATTATTTTACACAAAAAATCAAGTACTATTTTATATTTTTAAGCATATCCCTCAAATACTTCACATATTTCTTTTTCTCCTGATGTATTTAATATTTTATCATGTGCATCTAATATTTCTTTTATATTAAAATTAAACTCACTTACCTCATAACAATTTATTATTTTTATATTTATTTCTTTATATTTTCCTTTATTTTCACTCAAGAATTTATCTATATTTTTATTTGTCAAATCTATATAATTTTTGCTACCATTTATGAAAATTACATTTAAAATATCATCTTTTTCTAATTCTTTCATTTTATTTTCTATTTCGGAATATTTAATTCCATTGCATTTCTTCCAATTTAAATTTAGAATCTCTTCTTCATTTTTTAGATTTAATTTTTTTGTTAATATTTTGATATTTTCTTCTATATCATTTTCTAATAATGTTATAACATTGGCTTTTTCATTTATTTGTTTATTTATATATGGAAGTAACATTGTGACTAAGTGCCAATCACTCACATAAAAACTACACAATTTTTCAACATTGTTCTTTAATAAACTCATACTAACTCCCATTCCCTTCTAGGCATAAACGTTTGGAAAAGAATTTTTATTTTCAAACTAAAAGCCTCATTTGTTTAACTATGGTAAATTTTACCATTTGTATTTCCGTAAGTCAAGCTAAATCGTCCCCTTTTTTTCGACACTGGTTTTTATTTAAAGCTCTATTATTTTTGTTTTTTTATCTAGGAAATATGTATGTTTTAAATTTACAACATACATATTTCCTAGATTTTACTCAAAATCTTTAAATAGTAACCAGTACGAATTTTCTTTAAAAATTTTTTTTAAATTTTGGCAAAAGTGTATAAAAATTAAAAAAATGCAAATAATTTTAGTACAAGCAAAATTTTGTTATGGTAAATTAACCATAATTTATTCGAATAAATTTAAAAGTATCTAGAAGTCTAATTACATAATATTTTAGAACAAAACATTTATGGATGGAGGTTAAAATTCTATGAAAAAAACATTTGAATTTTTAAAAAGATTTTTAATAGTAATTATTTTATTTTCACTTTTTGTATTTATTTCAGCTTTATCATATGTAAATGCAGTTTCTGAGGATATATCAAATAGTGTATTTAGGTTACATGTTATTGCTAATAGTGACTCAGATGAAGACCAATCTTTAAAGTATAAAGTAAGGGATAAAGTATTAGAATATATGAATGAAATTGCTAAAGATTGTACTTCTAAAGAAGAGGTTATAAATTTAGCTTATGAATATCAAGATGAATTCAAACAAATTGCTGAAAATGTAATAAAAGAAAATGGATATGATTATGATGTAAATATAAAAATAGGAAATTTTGAATTTCCTACAAAATATTATGGCGATATTTCTCTTCCTGCAGGATATTATGATGCTTTAAGAATAGAAATAGGTAAAGCAGAAGGTCAAAACTGGTGGTGCGTAATGTTTCCTCCTCTATGCTTTGTAGATGTAACTTCAGGAGTTGTTCCAGATGAATCTAAGCAAATTATGCAAGATAATTTAGGAGATGAGGAATATAAATTAATTAGTGATAATGAGAGCAGTGATATAAAATTTAAATTTAGTATAGTAGAATTTTTTAAAAACATAAATTTTGCTAAAAACTAAACAAATTTAGTTGTATTTTATCTAAAAATATGTTATAAATAATAGATAGAGTTTAAAAATATCTTAAACTCTATTTTTATGTAATAGGCATTAAGATAAAATCTGCAATTTTTTTTGAGATTTTCGATTTTTTGAAATATACATATATATTGGAGGGACATTAGGTTGGAAAAGTTAGTAATTAATGGAGGAACAAGATTAAAAGGTGAAGTTATAATAGGCGGTGCAAAAAATGCAGCAGTAGCAATACTTCCAGCTACATTATTATTAAATGGTATATATACTATTAATAATTTACCTAATATAAGTGATGTAAAAATAACATGTGATATTTTACAGGATTTAGGTGCAAAAATCACTTGGAACGGAAATCACGAAATTACAATTGATACTAGAGAAGTAGACGGAAAAGCAGCTCCTTTAGATAAAACAAGTAAATTTAGAGCTTCATATTATTTAATTGGTGCAATGCTTGGTAGACGTGGCCAAATAGAAGTAGGTCTTCCTGGAGGATGTAATTTAGGAGCAAGACCAATAGACCAACATATTAAAGCATTCGAACTTTTAGGTGCTAAAGTAGAAGTTGGTCAAGGTAAAATTTCTGCAAAAGCAAAAAAATTGGTTGGTACATCTATTTATATGGACGTTGTCTCTGTTGGTGCTACAATAAATGCAATGCTTGCAAGTGTTTTGGCAGAGGGTACAACAACTATAGATAATGCTGCTAAAGAACCTCATATAGTCGATGTTGCTAACTTTTTGAATACAATGGGAGCCGATATTCGTGGTGCAGGAACTGACGTTATTAAAATTAATGGTGTAAAAGAATTAAAACACGAAGGAAGTTATTCTGTTGTTCCTGACCAAATTGAAGCAGGTACTTTTATGCTTGCTGCTATTGCTACTAGAGGAGATATATTGATAAAAAACGTTATATCCGAACATTTAGATTGTATTACAGCAAAAATAATAGAAATTGGTGGACATGTTGAAGATTTAGGTGATACTATAAGAGTTTGGACTAACAAAAGACCTAATAAGGCTAATATAAAAACTCTACCATACCCTGGTTTTCCAACTGATATGCAACCTCAAATGGGAGTTGTTTTATCTATTGCAGATGGTACAAGCATTATAAATGAAAGCATTTGGGAATCAAGATTCCAATATACAAATGAGCTTAATAATATGGGAGCACATATTACAGCACAAGGAAAAACAGCTGTAATTGAAGGTGTGAAAGAATTGTCTGGTGCTCCAGTATATGCAAGTGATTTAAGAGCTGGTGCTGCTCTTTTAATAGCAGGAGTAGTAGCAAAAGGTACAACAGAATTATACAATATCAGTCATATTGATAGAGGATATGAAAAAATAGAAGAGAAATTTAGGAATTTGGGGGCAAATATACAAAGAGTTGAAGAATGAGAATTTAGGGACAGGCCCTAAATTCCCATTTGTGAGAAAATGAGGCCTGTCCCCAGATTCTCAAAAGAACAAAGGAATGGAGTACGGAATTTTTATGTTTAATTTTTGTAGTTTATACAGTGGAAGTTCTGGTAATTGCTTATTAGTAGAAACTTCCAATACTAAAATTTTAATAGATGCTGGAGAAAGTAGTAAAAAAATCTCATCTGCACTTTCTTCTTTAGATATAGACCCAAATGAAATAAATGCAATACTTGTTACTCATGAGCATTCTGACCATGTAAGAGGTCTTGGAACATTTTCTAAAAAGTATGACATCCCTGTATTTGCAAATAGTAAAACTTGGGATGCGATGCCAGAGCAAAGTAGCAAGATTTGTGAGAAAAACATGAAGAAATTTACTATAGAAGAAAATTTTGAAATAGGAGATTTGAAAATTCACCCTTTTAAAATTCCTCATGATGCTGTTAATCCTTGTGGATTTAATATTATACATAATAACAGAAAAATAAGTATTGCAACAGATATAGGTCACATGACATCTACAATAGCACATAAATTAGAAGATAGCAGTTTTCTTTTATTAGAAGCTAACTATGACCCTGAAATATTGAAATGCTCACCTTATCCATATTTGTTAAAACAACGTATAGCAGGTCCAAATGGTCATTTAGCAAATATAGATGCTGGTAAAACGATTTCTTTTTTAATGAAGAGTGGTCTTAATAAAGTTATGCTTGGTCATTTAAGCAAAGAAAATAATTTTCCAGAATTAGCGTATAAAACTGTCGTAAATGAACTTATAGAAAACAAAATAGACTGCAGCAATTTAAAAGTAGAAGTTGCTAGTAGAATGTGCCCTAGTTCTTTAGTTGAAGTAGTTTAAAAAATTGGAGTATTTATGATACATATAAATATTGTTTGTGTAGGAAAAATTAAAGAGAACTATTTAAAAGATGCTATTTTAGAATATTCTAAAAGGCTTTCTAAATATTGCAAATTAAATATTATAGAAATTACTGATGAACCTATTCCTAATAACTTAAGTGAAAAAGCTAGTAATAATATTAAAAATATTGAAGGAAATAAAATTTTAAATTATTTAAATAATAGTTATATAATTTCTTTAGACTTAAAAGGTAAACAATATTCTTCAGAAGAATTTTCTGAAAAAATAGAAAATATTTCTTTTAATAATAGTAATATTTCTTTTGTAATAGGTGGCTCTCTTGGATTGTCAAAAGAAGTTCTAGAAAAATCAAATGAATTAATTTGCTTTTCTAAAATGACTTTTCCACATCAATTAATACGAGTATTTTTATTAGAACAATTATTTAGAGCTTTTAAAATTCAAAATAATGAAACATATCACAGATGAATATCTGTGTTTTTTATTTATTAATTAAGTTATAGATCACATCTTTTTTACTAAGATGACTTTAAACTATTATTTTTCTATATGGTTCCACGTGGTAGATATATATTATTTGTAGAGGAAAATTAATATGTTACAAGGATAATTTATTAAAGAATAAATACATTTGAAAAAATATTTTTATAAAAATCAAATAGGAAACTTTAAATTTTTTTATTTTATTATTTTTAAAATTTATTCTTTCTTATAATATTCAATTATTTACTTTATTTAATTTTTTCTTTTCGGGGGCGAAATAATTAAATTTATTTTCCTCTACAAGATTAAAAACTATTTTTTGATTTTTGGATTTTATTTTTCTGAATTTTTATTTTTCGAAAAAGATTTTTAAGACTTAAATTATACTGATTTAATATAAATTAATAAATTTAAAACTTTAAAAATTAATTTCTTGATAAAATATAAATATATTTTAATACCATTTCCTTATTTTGTCAACAAAAACATTACGACAAAATTCGACAAATAAGCGTGGAAACCACCATTCCAGCTATGTCTGCGGCTAATGCAGCAAGCAAAATTCCTCTTGTTTTTTTTATTCCAACTGCACTTGTATAAATAGCAATAGTATAAAAAGTTGTCTCCGTAGAGCCCATTATTACAGATGTTATTATTCCAGTTAAAGTATCCACGCCATAATTTTGCATTATATCTACAGCGACCGCCATAGAAGCACTACCAGATATAGGTCTAAGCAACGCTAATGGCATTATTTGGCTTGGTATTTCTAATAAATTGGTTAACGGAGTTATTAAATTTACTATTAAATCTATTATTCCTGAACTTCTTAAGGCCCCTACAGCTAAAAATATTCCAATTAATGTTGGAAACATTTTAAATACTATTTCTACACCTTCTTTTGCTCCGTCTAAAAAAGTGTCAAAAACTTTTATTTTCTCTTTAAGTCCATAACCGATTATGACTATTATAACTACAGGAATAGCAGCACTAGAAATATAATTAATTATATTTGTCAATTAAATCTTTCTCCTTGTAAATTATTTTTTAATAAGTGACTGTTAATCAGTACATAATATAAATAATTGTTTTTAATAAGTTACTGTTCAACCTATAGAAACAAAATTCATCTCTTCTTGCTAAATAGTAACTAATGCTAATATATTTTAATTACTTTTTTTAATTAATAATTTTGTAAAAGCAATTCCGACAATCGCTGCTATTATAGTAGCAATCCAGACTGGCAGTATTATTGATGTAGGATTTTCTGAGTTTAAAGAAGTCCTTATAGCTATTACATTTGTTGGAATAAGTTGCAAAGATGCTGTGTTTATAACTATAAACATCATCATAGAATTAGTTAATGTATCTTTTTTCTTATTCTCTTTTTGCATTGTTTTCATTGCCTTTATTCCTAAAGGAGTAGCTGCATTTCCAAGTCCTAAAATATTTGCTATCATATTCATTGAAATTTCTTGTTTGGCTGTTCTATTTTCTTTTAAATCAGGAAATAGAAAATTTATAAACGGCTTTAACATATTAGTCATTTTATTTATTAAACTTGTTTTTTTAGCTATTTCCATTATTCCATTCCATAAACATATTGTTCCTAAAAAAGTAATTGTTAATTCTACTGCATCAGATAAAGATGTAAAAATCCCATTATTTACTTCATTTACTTTTCCTGAAATTAATGCATAAATAAATGATAAAATTATAAAAATTGGCCATAATATATTTAGCATGTTTTTCACCTAATTAATATTATTCTTTTTACTTTTAAATATTCATAGCAAAAATTGACTTTATTTGCGCTTTTTGTTGCGTTTTGCATTTATTTATGCTATGATATACGTATAGATTTCTCAAACTTAAGGATTTTGTTGAATTTTTATATTTTATTTAGGGGGAGTATTGTGATGAAGTCAACAGGAATTGTTAGAAGAGTGGATGAATTAGGTAGAGTTGTTATTCCAATTGAGATAAGAAACCAATTTGGTATCGCAGAAAAAGATCCAATTGAAATATATGTAGATGGCTCAAGTATTATACTAAAGAAGTTTGAAGAGAAGTGTATCTTCTGTGGAAATACAAAAAACTTATCTGAGTATAAAGGTAAACTTATTTGCGATAAGTGTGCTGGAAATATTGCTGAAACTATTGCTACTGAAAACTCTGAAGACTAATAAAGACACTTTTAAGTTGAACATTCTTCTTAAAAGTGCTTTTTGTTTTTTAATTATTATTTGTATTTAATTATTGTCCATAAAATTTAGTCCAAAATAAATTACTTGAATAAATTTATTTGAATTTTAATTATCTATAAATAATTTATATATCTCATTTTTATGGACATTTTTATTTTTAGCAATTTGCTTTATGATGTCTTTTTTAAGCATACCTTGATTTTTATAAAACTCATACTGTTCTTCAATACTTTTCTCTATAACATCATCTTCAACGTCATTATTCGTATTATTTGTTAAATCTAATAAAATTATATATTCTCCTTTTATGCTATCTTTTTCATTTAAATTTTTTATAACTTCACTAATATTATCCCTTATAAATTCTTCATGTATTTTTGTAAGTTCTTTTGCAAGAACACATGAAACATCTCCTACTATTTCTAAAATATCCTCTAAAGTCTTAATTAATTTGTGAGGTGCTTCATATAATATAACTGTTTTATCCTCTTTTTTTATTCTATCAAACACACTATTTCTATTTTTCTTGTTCAATGGTAAAAAGCCATAAAAAGCAAATTCTTTAGTATTCAAACCTGATGCTATTAAAGCATTTATTAATGCACATGCTCCAGGTATTGGCACTACCTCAATATTATTTTCTATTGCCTCTTTCACAATTTCTTCCCCTGGATCTGATATTCCAGGAGTACCTGCATCTGTTACTATAGCAACATTTTGTCCATCCAATAATTTACTAATCAAAACATCTGACTTTACATCTTCATTATGCCTATGATAGCTAATTAAAGGCTTACTTATTTCATAATGATTTAATAATTTTAGTGTATGCCTTGTATCTTCTGCTGCAATTAAATCAACTTCTTTTAATACATTTATTGCTCTAAAAGTTATATCCTCCAAATTTCCTATTGGAGTAGCTACTAAATATAGTTTTCCTAACATAGGCATCTCTCCTTTTTATACTTGTTCCTATTTAATGGTTTTCGAATTATACCTGTCCTGCAACGGTAGTTCTAATTTATTTTAACCATTAAATAGAAACAATCATTAATTCTATTAAAATTAGTGGTAAATTCTGTGAATTTCGTCTGTGTAATTTCCGTTTTTCTTGTAAATAATTAACGGCCTTTCAATCTTTAAGAATGGTCTGGCATTTTTTATGCCTTTTATTAATACTAGAGTAGGCTCTTTTTCTATTGTTGAATGTACAAATCTAATTTTTTTTGGCTCTATCTTATACTTTCTCATTAATTCAATAATATCTACTAATCTATCTGGTCTATGTACCATATAAAATGCGCCTTTATCTTTTAATAGATATCTTGAAACTTTTATAAAATCTTCTAAATTTGCTGTAACTTCATGCCTAGAAATATATTTGTACTCACTTTCATTTATTTTACCAGTCTCTAACTTTTTATATGGTGGATTTGTAACAACAAAGTCAAAGTTTTCTCTGGATAAACAATCCACATTATTAACATCTACATTGTTATCTTTCATTATATTTTTACTTATTCTATTTTTCACTTCTTTATCTTCTAAAATATCTTTTATATTCAAATTAATTATTTCTATTTTATCCTGCAACCTATTAATTTCCACACTTCTTTTTGCCATATCAGCTACTTCTTTTTGCACTTCTATTCCAATAATTTTCTTTAAATTAGTTTTAGCTGCTAACAAAATGCTAATAATTCCAGTTCCTGTTCCTAAATCTGTTCCTATAGAATTGCTTTTTATATCTCTTGCAAAATCTGAAATAAGTACACTATCAATCCCAAAGCAAAAACCTTTTTCATTTTGAATTATTTTTAAATCTTTATACTCTAAATCATCTATTCTTTCATTTTCTTTTAATTTCATAATGCACTCCTCTGATTGATATTATATCTTGTTTTGGAGAGTAAATCAAGTGCAAGGCAAGAGAAAAAGCACCACACTTTGTGGCACCAACACCTTTAATCGGAAAATTTTGTTCTTGTCATAACTTTGAAAACTTCGTTTTCTCGTTCCGGTATGTCCAAAATTTTCCTTTTGCTATCATACTTCATTTGATATCCATATGTCGAAGTACGTCAAATTTTCACAAACTCTTGTTTAGTTCTAGACTAATATAAGTACCGGTCGACTAGAATTATAGCTGCCTGCAGAGTAAAACGGTGAGCCATCACCGATGGCGGTCTGAGGCCGGATTATCATAACCTGAAGCAATGTAAAATCCGGCCACGAAAAGTACGAATATTAGTATTTTGTGCCTCTTGTGTCCATTCTCTACAATTACCTGCTAAGTCATATATATTATTTGCTTTCCATTCTTCGCTTGAACCTGATACTTGCTTTATTCCGTCTACTCCATCTTTTTCATAATTTCCCCAATTACTCGAATCTTCATTTATTTGCTTATCTGTTTTTTCTCCTGTCTCTATTAACCAATTCATTACTTCATCCCATTGGTTTCCATATATCATTGTACTTTGGGCATAACTACTACTTACTACATTACTACATGCTTTCTTTAATTGATACCAATTTTGATTTGTTAAAACTGCTTGTCCTTTTTGTACTGTTGGAGTATCTACACTTCCTGTTAGTTCATATCTTCCTATATAAAATCCATCATACTGCTCTATACTTGTATATGTCGCATTATATTCTTCTACCATCGCTTCTGCCATTGCTTGTGTACTTTCATATCCTAGTATTGTTTGATAATAATCCTCATCCGTATCATAATCACCTAATACATCTGGCTCTCTTACATTTGTACTATTGGGTGCTCCTGCTATAAAACTAGAATTATCTCCACTTCTTATCCTTAACTTACTATACACATTTGTTGTTGTTGTCACTCCTGTTAACTTCGTTCCACTTGTACTTTGATACATTTCATTTAGACTTGTTTCATCTACTGGTATCCAGACAAATTGATTTTCTTTTTCATCCTCTATTACTACCCCATCATCAATGTCTGTTGCCGAATCCTTTGCGACTTTAAATTTTCCTGGTATCCACACAATATCTCCACTATCATCTCTTAAAACTGTTGTCGTACCAAATATTGTTCCTTCATTTCTTGCCTTAGCCACCTCACTTCTTGTATCGGGTAACGGTATTTCGCTATCTTCTGCCATTACATTTAAATACTCACTCATTACACTATTCATTCCTTCTTGTTCTGCTGCTATTGAATTTGCTGTCATGTCTTTGGCTTTTTGTGCTTGTGTTATTAATCCATTATCTCCAAATGCCATATTGATTGTAACTGTTGCTAAGATGATTATTATAATTATTGTAATTACCAAAGCAACCAATGTAATTCCTCGATTTTTTCTGATTTTTTTCATTGCTTTTTCCTTCTCCTTCTTTTGATTTATTTTGCAATATCTTTGTTAAAGATATTATAAAAATTTTATATCACTAATAAAGATAAAAGTCAATATCGTTTTTAAAGATATTGTAATATTTTTTAGAAGAGGTGTTTTAATTGTTAAGAATTAGAGAATTAAGAGAAGATAATGATAAAAAGCAAGTTGAAATAGCTAATTTATTAGGTATTCAACAAAACAGTTACTCACAAATAGAAAGTGGTAAAAATACCATTCAAATAGACCATCTTATAAAACTAGCATCTTTTTATAATACTTCAACCGATTATATTTTAGGTCTAACCGATGAAACTAAACCATATCCAAAGTCTAAAACAAGCAATTAGAAACAATATATAATTACTTGTTTTTATTATGTAACTAATAGGTTAATTTGAAATATGACTATGACAACTAAAAAGTTTTTAACATGCCATTAATTGAATATATTAACAAATGCGCATCACTTTACATATAATATACTATCTTATTTCGAAAGGATAGTATTTTATGGAAAATAAAGATATTGAAAACAGGAATTGTAAAAAGAAAAAATTTGATTTTAAATGCAAAAAAGAAAATGCTATAAACTCCTTGTTTGAAGTTGAGCACTTTCTTTGTGATTTAAAAAAGATTTGTAATACCATGTGTTTATATAAAATTTTAAAATAATATTTTTTGTACAATTTATTCAATCAAATTTAATTGTTTATTTACAAACTAAAAAATAATTAATATTACTACTCTACACTATTTTTTTGAACTTCTTCTTCAGCGTTTTCTTTTATTACAACAAATGGGTCGTCAAACTTTATTTTGTTATCTTTAAAAGCCTGGTTTTCTTTTCCGTCTATTAAAATTTTAACTGCATTTACTTCTGTAAGGTTTGTCATAGTATTAACAATTGAATATATTGTTATACTCTCTTGTTCTTCTCCTCCTTGATGGTTTTCAATAAATTCCTTTGATAAATCTAAATATAGTGTTTCTCCTTTAAGTTCTGCCTTATTTACTCTTGTTCCATCAGGTATTGTTTTAGATAAGCTGGTATTTTGTGGTCCTTCAATTAATAGTTCCATTAGCTTTCTATATGGGTCTTCTACCAATTCTTTTGCGTCTATTAATCTTCCCTCTGATGCTAAACTTTTAGCAGATTCGTTATAAAAGTATAATGATACTATAGTTTGCCTCATTTGCTCTTCTGATATTTCTTCTTCTGGAATTATTTCATTTACTTGTTGTTCATTATTTTTGCTAAAAAAGAAAAAATACCAAACTCCTACTCCTATTAAAATTGCAAGTATAATAATTATTAATATTATTTTTTTGTTCATACACATTCTCCTCCCTTTTTTGTTATTCAATAAATATTATAGACAAGTTATTTTTAGAACTATTTTGCTTAAAATCTTTTTTGTAATTTTGTTCACTACACTAAACAAAATTTATATTTTTTGCAATCTTGTTCAGCATAATTATTTGCAGTCAAGTAAAAATGTATTTTTTTAACTATAGACATACAATAAAAAATGAGCTATAATAAATATATCTTAAACAAGTAACCTTTGTTACTCTTTGTTCGTGCCGATTTAATTAGTAAAATGTAGTATAATAAAAAGAGAGGTTGATTTCATGCTAAAATTATATTTAGATAATTGTTGTTATAACAGACCATTTGATGATTTAGAACAAGAAAAGATAAATCTAGAAGCAAACGCTATAGAGAACATATTTAGAAAGCATATAAATAAAGAAGTAGAAATTTATAAAAGTATGGCAATAGACTTTGAAATATCAAAAATCAAATCAGATTCTAAAAGAAGACAAGTAGAAGATTTATATGATGCAATGGAATTATCACAAATTACTTATTCACAAGAAGTAAAACAAAGAGCAATAGAATTAAAGCAATATAATATAAAAGATATGGATGCATTACATTTAGCTTTTGCAGAAAGTAAAGACATAGATTATTTTATTACAACTGATAGATTATTAATAAATGCTTCAAAACGAGCAAATTTGAAGTTTAAGGTTATAAATCCTATAGAATTTATTATGGAGGTGATTTAAATGGCTGTAACTGTAAGAGAGTTAGAAAAAATAAGAAGAGAAGGTCTTAAAGCTTTAAAGGATAAACTAGGTGTTGAAGGTATGATAAAATTCCTACAAATGTATAGTGATGGAAAAGGAGACTATACAAAAGAAAAGTATGAAAATTCAGACGAATTAACAATAGAAAATTTTGAAAAATATTTAGCAGAAAACAATTAATTAAATACAAATCCAAAGAACATTGTAATTATTTACATTAAAGTTAAAATGCATATTTTTTAACTATTGACATATAATAAAAAATAAGCTATAATATTTATAGCAATTGCAAAGTAGTTCTTTTAATTATGTATCAAAAAAAACTAGGTTATTTACGCTAACCTAGTTTTTGTTTACTATTCCTTCATTTTCTTTATAATTAAATAAATCAAATAAAGTTCAAGTATTTTTAGTAGTTCTTCCATTATGTAACAATCACCTCCTATCTCATAATGGAAAGAGGTACATTAATATATTAACATAGCACGCGTTTATTGTCAATATATACTTAGAGGTTGTAGCATTTGACAATTTTCGACAAATTAAGAAATATTTTATAATATTACTTCATCCCAGTTTTCTCTAATAAAATCACACTTTTTACCCATATTTTCCATTTGACAAATCACCCATTTTTCGTATATACTAAAGAATGTATTATTAGATTTATGCATAATATGTATAGGGGATTATGAAAGGAATGAATTTAATATGAGTAATTTATTACATGTAGGATTAGACGTAGGTTCTACGACTGTAAAAATAGTTGTAATGGACGACAAATTAAATACAATATATAGAGATTATCAAAGACATTTTTCAGATACTAAAAATACAGTATGTAATGTCTTAGAAGGATTAGCAGAAAAATATCCTGACAGTGAATTTACAATAGCTTTAACAGGCTCTGGAGCTATGTCTGCTGCTAAATTTTTGGACTTACCTTTTATTCAAGAGGTTGTTTCTTGTAAAAGAGCAGTTGAAAAATATATACCAAAAACAGATGTAGTTATAGAACTTGGTGGAGAAGATGCTAAAATAATATATTTTGATAAATCAATAGAGCAACGTATGAATGGTTCTTGTGCAGGTGGTACAGGTGCTTTTATAGACCAAATGGCATCACTTTTAAACACAGATCCAACAGGTTTAAACGAACTTGCTAAAAATTACCAAACTATCTACCCTATTGCATCTCGTTGTGGTGTTTTTGCCAAAACTGATGTACAACCTTTATTAAACGAAGGTGCTGCAAAAGAAGATATTGCAGTGTCTATTTTCCAAGCAGTTGTAAATCAAACTATTTCAGGACTTGCTTGTGGTAGACCAATTAGAGGAAATGTTGCATTTTTGGGTGGACCACTTAACTATTTATCTGAATTAAGAAAAAGATTTATCGAAACACTGCAGCTAACACCTGATGAAGTAATTGTTCCAGAGGAAGCACATTTACTTGTTGCAAAAGGTGCTGCACTAGACTCAATTGAAGAAGCAAAACCAATAACAGTAGAAAAATTAAGAAGCAAAATTGGAGTTTTAAAAGTATCTCATGACGATACTTCAAACCCACTTGCTCCTTTATTCTCAATTGAAGCAGATTATGAAGAATTTAAAGCAAGACATGATAAAGATAAAGTTGAAAGAGCAGATTTAAAAACATTTGAAGGAGATTGCTTTGTTGGTATTGACGCAGGTTCTACAACAACAAAATTAACACTGATTGATAATGAAGGAAGACTTCTATATTCTTTATATGGAAGCAATGAGGGAAATCCACTACAAAGTGTTATAAAAATGCTAAAACAGTTATATGCTGTACTTCCAGAAAAGGCTGTAATTAGATATAGCGGTGTTACAGGATATGGCGAAAAATTAATTCAAACTGCATTAAATGTGGATTTAAACGAGATTGAAACTATTGCACATTATACAGCTGCTAAAAAGTTTATGCCAAATGTTACAAGTATCGTAGATATTGGCGGTCAAGATATGAAATACATAAAAATGAAAAATGGTGCAATAGATAACATCATGCTTAATGAAGCTTGTTCTTCTGGTTGTGGTTCTTTTATTGAAACTTTCGCAAAAAGCTTAAATCTATCAATAGAAGAATTCGTAAAAGCTGCACTTGAAGCAAGAAGACCAGTTGACTTAGGTTCAAGATGTACTGTATTTATGAACTCAAAAATTAAACAAGCTCAAAAAGAAGGTTATTCTGTAGGAGACATTTCTGCTGGACTTTCTTATTCTGTAATTAAAAACGCTATTCAAAAAGTTATGAAAGTAAGAGATGTTAAGAAATTAGGTGCTCATATAGTAGTACAAGGTGGAACATTCTATAATGATGCCGTTTTAAGAGCATTTGAATTGATAGTAGGTAGAGATGTTGTAAGACCTGATATTGCAGGATTAATGGGAGCTTACGGTGTTGCCTTACTTGCTAAAGAACAATATGAAGCAAACTTAGATATGGAATATAGAAGCCATTTAACTAAATTAGAAGACTTAGATAAATTAGAAATAGAGACATCACATGTACGTTGTAATGGATGCGAAAATCATTGCTTACTTACAATAAATAAATTTAGTAATGGTGCAAGACATATTTCAGGTAACCGTTGTGAAAAAGGTGCTGGAATTGTAGGAGAAAAAACAGAATTACCTAACTTAGTAAAATATAAATATGAAAGAATCTTTGGATACACTCCACTAGAAGAAAAAGATGCTCCAAGAGGGACAATAGGAATACCAAGAGTTCTTAACATGTATGAAGATTATCCTTTCTGGTTTACATTTTTAACTAATTTAGGATTTAGAGTAATACTATCTGAAAAGAGTAACAGAAAAACATACGAAAAAGGTATGGAATCAATGCCATCAGAGTCTGTATGTTTCCCTGCTAAATTATCACATGGACACATTATAGGGCTAATAAATCAGGGAATTAAAACAATATTCTACCCATGTATGCCATATTCAAGAAAAGAATATGAAAAAGCAGATAACCACTATAACTGCCCTATTGTAATTTCGTATTCAGAAGTATTAAAAAATAATGTTGAAGAAATAAAAGAAAAGAATATAAAATTCTTAAACCCATTCTTACCATTTGACGCAAAGAATTTGGCAAAAACAATATTAGAATTACCAGAATTTAAAGAATATAACTTTACGAAAAAAGAATTAATACAAGCTGCCGAAAAGGCTGAAGCTGAATATCAAAAATGTAAAGATGATATTCGTAAAAAAGGTGCAGAAACTGTAGAATACATAGAGAAGAATAATTTAAGAGGAATTGTGCTAGCTGGTCGTCCATATCATGTAGACCCAGAAGTAAACCATGGTATAGACACACTAATTACAAGTTTAGGTCTATGCGTACTTACTGAAGATAGCATTTCAAACCAAACAGAAGTAAAAAGACCAATTAGAGTTGTTGACCAATGGGTATTCCATGCAAGACTTTATGCAGCTGCTGACTATGTTGGAAAACATGATAACTTAGAACTAGTACAATTAAATTCATTTGGTTGTGGTGTAGATGCAGTTACAACAGACCAAGTAGAAGAAATATTAACAAGTTATGGAAAAATGTATACACTAATAAAGATAGACGAAATAAATAACTTAGGAGCTGTACGTATTCGTATTCGTTCATTACTTGCTAGTATGAATAAACGTTTAGCAAGCAAAGAAGAATTAAAAGGTGATGGAGATTACGAGGTACATAAAAAAATATTTACAAAAGATATGAAGGATGATTACACAATATTAATCCCTCAAATGGCACCAATTCACTTTGAATTACTAGAAGCAGCAGTTCGTCAGTCTGGATATAAAGTAGAATTATTACGTGATTGCACAGACCATACAGTAGAAACAGGATTAAAATATGTAAATAATGATGCTTGCTACCCATCAATATTAGTTACAGGACAAATGATTGAAGCTCTGCAATCAGGAAAATATGACTTAAATAAAACAGCATTAATCATGTCTCAAACTGGTGGTGGATGTAGAGCAACAAATTACATAGGATTTATTCGTAAAGCATTAAAAGATGCAGGTTTCGAAAACATTCCAGTAATCTCATTCAATGTTGTTGGAATGGAAAAAATGCCAGGATTTAAAATAACATTACCATTAATAGAAAGACTATTAAAAATGGTAGTATATGCAGATTTATTACAAAAAATGCTTACAAAAAATAGAGCTTATGAAGTAAATAAAGGCGAAACACAAAAACTATTTGATGAATGGATGGAAAAATGTAAAAAACTACTTGAAAAATCTACAATGAAAGAATTTAAACAAAGTATTTATGACATGGTAAATGACTTTGAAAAAATTGAACTTGATACATCTGTAGAAAAACCAAAAGTAGGAATTGTTGGCGAAGTACTAATTAAATACCACCCATTTGGAAATAACTTTATTGCAAATAAACTAGAAGAAGAAGGCGCTGAAGTAGTATTACCAGACTTCATGGGATTCATTAAATTTATTGCAACACATAAAATTACATTTAATCAATTAATAAAAACAGATAAAATGAAAGCAAAATTATTTAAAACTGCAATAAAATTAATTGATATATTAGAAAAAGATTCTTATACAGCATTATCAAATTCTAAAAAAGGATATTTACTACCAGCAGACATTTGGGAGTTAGAAGATAAAGTAAAGGATATTTTATCAATAGGAAATCAAACTGGTGAAGGATGGTTCCTAACAGCTGAAATGATAGAATACATAGAAAATGGAATACCAAATATAGCTTGTGTACAACCATTTGCATGTTTACCAAACCATGTTGTTGGAAAAGGTGTAATAAAAACAATAAGAAGTAAATTCCCAGAAGCAAATATATCTGCAATAGATTATGACCCTGGCGCTAGCGAAGCAAATCAAACAAATAGAATAAAATTATTAATGACTGTTGCAAAAGACAACTTAAAGAAACGTGAGCAAGAAAGAAAAGCAGTAGAAAAAGAAAATATTCAAAATAAAGAAGAAAAAATTAACGTGTAATATAATTATTACCTATCCTCTAAATATTAGCTTAAAACTAATTTTAGAGGCTTTAATTTTTTTAACTTTTATATAAATGAAAAATAAATTAATTTTTTCTTAAAATATTTAATGATTTATTATTATATTTTTCCATCAATTAATTTTTAATTAATTATAATATTATTTAATTAATATATTTGTATTTTTAAACTTTTTATTTTTAATTATTTTAATTAATTTATTATTATTTTTTTATTAATTTATTTTTTTTAATTAATTTTTTATTAATTTATTTTATTAATTTATTTTTTATTTATTATTTAATTATTATAATAAAATTATACATTTTTAATTAATTATTTTTTTAATTTTTTCATATATGTTTTAGATTTTGTTATAAAACTCTTTTGTCATTTTTTACTATTCTTTCATCAAATTTTCTTTTCTTTTATTGTTGAATGTATTAATTTTATTGTTTATAATTTCTTTCGCACTTTTTGTCTCTTTGACAATTTAAAATTTTAGTTATGCTGTTATTAATGCCTTTTTCTATGTAACTTACTTTTCATAGATTTATTATATCTCTCACCTTCTGTCTTATGTCTACTAATTTAGATCTTTAACTTTATTTTTCAATAATTGTCACTTTTTCACTATTCCGATGCTTTTTGAATGATGTCAATCCAAGATTTTTAATTTATTTTATAAACTTTCTTTTCATTTTTAGTTAACATCAAATTATTTTTTCTTAACTGTAAAATCTAGTTTTTTGTTTAAAAATATAATATGATATTTTTTGTTAGTCTTTTTGTCAAAATTATGCTTATTCTGATTTTGCAATATTTTCCATTTTACATACCTACTTTTTTTACTTTTTATATATCTTATTTCGCTATTCTTATTCTTACAATTTTAAAATTACTGACTGATTTTACCATTACTTTATTTTCTAATTTTAAATATTATTTTTTAATTAAATAAATTTAATTACTATTTATTTATAAAAAATATTTAATTAACTTTTTTTTAATTTATTTTAAAAAAACTTTTTTTATTAAATTATTTTTAATTATAAAATAATTATTTTAATAAATAAATTTTAAATATTTTTTATAATAATTAAATATTGAAAATAAAAAAATAAAATATTTAATCATTTTTAAAATAAAATTTATTTTTTTATTTAATAATTTTTTTATATTATATTATTTTTATTTTATTAATTTTTTATTGTTTTTGTTTATTTTTTATAATTTATTTATTAAATAAAAAATTAAATATTATTTTTTTATATACAACTTTTTTTTAATTATAAAAAACCTTTTCTTTCCATTTTTTTCAATCTATCTTATTATTTTTAATTTTTTCTTGTCTTTTTGTTATGTTTCTTTAATTTTTTATTAATCACAATTTTATTAAATACTTTTTAGTCTCAAAGACAAATTTGTCAAGTAAATTGTTTTTCCTATTTGTCTTTACAAACTTTCGTAAGAATTTTATAAATATCAGAATATATTTCTTTTTCTTTTATGTCTACTTCTTTATTATTTTTTCAATTTTCTTTAAATTTTCTGTTTTCGCAATATTCCGTTATATTTTACAAAATATTTTTTTAACTATTTTTATTAAAAATTCTTTTTTTCTATTATTTTCAGTTAACATTTTATTATTTTTTTAAGCTAGCTTTTTAATATTTTTTTATCGATTTTTTATTCTAAAAAAGTTGTATTGCCTTTTTAGCAAAAGTATTCGCTTAATTAAATTCTTCGTTAGATTACTTTTTATCAATTTCTTGTTTTGTCTTTTTGGTATTCAAATATCTTTTATAATCTTTATAAACACCTTTAAAATTTTTAATCGTTTTTACTCATTCTCTTAATTATTTTATTTAAAAAAATTCTATATACTAATTTTTTATTTATTTATTATTTTTTTAATTAATTTTAATAATTTTTATTAATTAATAAAATTATTAATTAAATAATTTATTTAATTAATTTATTTAATTATAAATGTTTTTTATTTTTATATAATAAAATAATTAAATTTTTTATATTTAATTATTTTTTATTTAGTAAATTATTTTATTTAATTACTATTTATTTATCAATAATTTAAATTACTAATAAATAATTTAAATTTTATTTTAAGTCAATTCATTTTATTTTAATTAATTTAATTTTTTTAATATAATATTAATTTAATTTATATTTATCAAATAAAAATATAGTAATTAAATAATTATTTTATTAATATATTTACTATTTTTTAATATGACATACACAAACTTTATGTCTATAAATTTTTACCATTACTATCTTATTTTTTTGTTCTTCACCCATAAAAATATTTTAATTTTTGTCTTCGTATTTCTCTTTTGTTGTTTGTGTCTTTTTGGCAATTTTGTTTTAATATATTTTTAATTTTAGTTTTTTCCATCTGTAGTATAATATTTAGTAAATTACTTTTTCTTCTTACGGTATTTTTATGTCTACTAATTTAAGATTATATTACAATTTTAACATAATAATCAATTTACCGTTATTCCGATACTTTTTTAAATATACTTTTTCTATATTTTCTACTTTTTTACTATATTTATCTTTTGTTTTTAGTTTACATTCAATTATTTATTTTTAGATTAAATCATTAGATATTTTTCTTGATTTACAGCATTATATTTTATATTAGTCTCTTTGACAAAAATATTCTTCTTGCACTTTTTTAATATTCTCTATTTTTTATAATATTTTTTCTTCTAATTTTTCCTATTATCAAACTAAACTCTTAAAACATTTTTATTAAATTTTTTACTCAAATTGTTATTCCGTTTTTTATTTTCTTTACAATTTTTTATAAATAAAAAATTTTTTTGTAATTATTATAATAATTTATATATAAATAAATTAATTAATTTTAATTAGAATAATTAAATTATATAATATAATAAAAAAATTAATTTATATAATTTTTATTTTTTAATTTTTTATATTTATAATAAATTATTTTTTATTAAAAAAAACTATTTTATTTAAAAAAATAAAATAATTAAAATTGTAAATTAATTTAAAATTTTATTAATATAATTATTAATTATTTTTTTATTATTTATTTAATTATTTTATTTTAATTATTTTTTATTATTTTACATTTTTATTATATTTTTTTATTAAAATATTAATTATTATTTAATTATTATTTTAAAATTGATTTTTTGTTTTTATTGAAAAATTATTCTTACTTATTAAAATTTCTTCTCTTTCCATTTCTTTAAACTCTTATTATTACTTTTGTTTTTTGTCTTTTTGATATATTTCTTGTTTTTGTATCTAAAACTTTTTTTGTTGTATATTTTTAGTCTTAAAGACAATTTTATCATCTAATTATCTTTTGTACTATTATTTTATTCATTTTATATAATCTCGTATAAATATCTAAATAAAAGTATTTTGAGATTATGTTTACTTTTTTCTAGTTTTTTACAATTTTTGTTAAGTTTTAATTTTTTCAATATTCCGTTATGTTTTATGAATTATTTTTCAGGACTTTTTTATTAAAATTTCTTATTTTTTGACTCTTTTTAGTTAACATCTTTTTATTTTTAAAATTCAATTTTCCTTTCTCAAATAATTCTTTGATTATTATCATAAAAAAGCTATTGTCTTTTTAGCAAAAATGTCGTTATTGTTTTGATTATTCTCCATCCTGCTTTTATAGCTTCTTTCGTTTGTCTTTTTGATTTCAAGCTGTTTTTTTATCTATGACAAATATTTTCTTTTTTCAACGCAATTTATATTTAATTATTTGAAATAAATAATTATTTTTTTATTTTAATAATAAAAATAATATTTAAAAAATATTTTTATTATTATTTTAAATAATTATTTTTTTATTTATTATTTTTTATAATTAATAATAAATAATAAATTAATTATTATTTATTATTAATTATTATTTATTAATTTATTATAGTAAAATAATAAATTAATTATTTATTTTTAAAAATATTAATAATAAATATAATATTTTTTATTTTTTTTAATATTATATTTATTATTAATATATCATTTTAATAATTAATATTTAATTTTTTTATTCTATTAATAATATATTATTTTAATCATTTATAATTTTCATTTAAATATTTTCTTCCAAAAAAAAATAGAGATTTTTCTCTCTATACTTTTGGCGGAAGCTGAGGGATTTGAACCCTCGCGGCCCTTGCGAACCCTAACAGTTTAGCAAACTGTCCCCTTCAACCACTTGGGTAAGCCTCCATAAAATCTATAGGATTATAAAATGAAAGGTGGAAGCACATTTTTATAATTTATTTACTTCCACCATGGCGGAGAGGGTGGGATTCGAACCCACGGTAGGCTACAAACCTACGCCAATTTTCAAGACTGGTGCCATAAACCAACTCGACCACCTCTCCGTGTCCTGCTACCAATTGCGGTAACAGTATATATATTAACATATTTAGCCTTTATTTGTCAATAGTAAATTTTAGGAATTTTTTAAAGCTCTATTTTCCATTTTAAGACGTTTTTTTATTGTTTAGTACTAAGTTATTGTTTAATATTATTTATCGCCCTATTTATGGCTTCTTTTTCTTCTTCTGATAATATATATTTAGATTGTCCATTTTCTACTGGCTTTGCATATATATTTGAAGAATCTCTTGCATAAATTCCATTTAAAACAATTCCATTATTATACTCATCCAATATTGCTAAAGCAAAACTCAAGTCACTACCAGTATCTTTAAAGGCATTATATCTAACAAGTCCCATTTTCTGCGAACATATTTTTATATTATCATCTAAGCCTTTACAAAATGAAATTATTTCCTCATTTTTTGCTTCTACTGTCTCCACTCTTTTTACATAGTCTCTTAATATTTCATCTATATTATTACCATTTCCAAGTTTTTTTATAAAATTCGAATAATTATTTTTTAGTTTTTTTAGATTTGCTAAGCTTGAAATATATAGTATAAATAAAATAATTATTAGTCCTAATAATATTAAAAGAAATATATCAGACCTCAAAAACTCATATAGTTTATCCAATATTAAATCATTCCTTGTAAATAATATTTAGGTTTTTAAAGGATTTACCCATAAACCTATTTTATTAGCCCCAAAATTCTCTCTAAATCATCATAATTATTGTATTGTATAATTATCTTTCCTGACTTTTTATTTGCAGCTAATTTTACCTTTGTTCCAAAAAAACCTTGGAATGAGTGTTCTATGTCTTTATATATTGCCTCAAGTCTTGGATCCTTCTTCTCAGCCCTTTTGTTTTTTACTTTTCTTTCTATATCTCTTACACTTTCACCTTTTTTGATAATATTTAATGCTTCTTTATATTGTTTATCTGGATCTTCTATCATTACAAGATTTCTACAATGTCCTTCTGTAAGTTTTCCAGTTTCAGCCAACTCTAGAACTCTTGGCGTAAGATTTAGTATCCTAAGTGAATTCGCAATATTACTTCTACTTAGTCCTATTGATTCTCCCAATTCTTGTTGTGTCATACCATAATCATCAATTAGTATTTTTAATCCTCTTGCCTTATCTACTGGATTTAAATCCACCCTTTGCAAATTTTCTATTAATGCTATCTCTTGATTAGATTTTGCAGATATATCTTCTTTTATAATACATGGCATTTCTGTTAATCCTGCTTTTTTAGCAGCTCTCCAACGTCTTTCTCCAGCTATTATTTCATAATATTCATCTTTTTTTTCTACAATAATAGGTTGCAAAACACCATATGTTTTTATTGAATTTGCTAATTCATCTAATGATTCTTCATCAAATTTCCTTCTTGGTTGTTCCTTATTTGGCTCTATATCTATTACTTTTATTTTGTATATTTTTTCAGAACTTAATTCCTCTTCTTTACTATCACTTGATAATAATTGGTCTGATGAAAACAAAGCATCTAGCCCTTTTCCTAATCCTGTTTTTTTCATATAACTCACTCCTATCTCTAATTTTATATTGAATGTTTTCCTTTTCCATCTCCATCATTTATCTTCAAGAATTCTTTAACGAATTTCTCATAGCTTTTGGCACCTTTTGACCTTGGATCATACATACTTATAGGCATTCCATAGCTTGGAGCTTCACTAAGTTTTACATTTCTAGGTATAACATTTTTGTACACTTTTTCATTAAAATATTTCTTTACTTCTTTTACAACTTGATTAGACAAATTAGTCCTAATATCATACATTGTAAGAAGAGCCCCTTCGATCTCGATATCCTTATTCAAATGCTTCTTTACAAGATTTATTGTATTTAATAACTGTCCTAATCCTTCCAAAGCATAATATTCGCATTGAACTGGTATTAATACACTATCTGATGCTGTAAATGCATTCAAAGTAATTAATCCTAATGAAGGTGGACAATCTATTATAATGAAATCGTACTCGTCTTTTACTGCATCTAATTTTTCTTTTAATCTATGCTCTCTAGACATCATCGAAACGAGCTCAACCTCTGCTCCTGCAAGGTTTATATTAGATGGGCAGATATCTAAATTTTTGATGTTTGTCTTTTTGACAACATTTTGCATTTCTGTATCATTGATTAGTACATCATAAATAGAGAGTTCTATATCAGCTCTATCCACTCCTACTCCACTAGACGCATTTCCTTGAGGATCAGCATCTATCATAAGCACTTTTCTACCTTTTTTAGCAAGTATAGTACTCAAATTAATTGAGGTTGTAGTCTTTCCTACCCCTCCTTTTTGATTAGCTATTGATATAATTTTTCCCACTTTGCATCATTCCTTCTCTTGTTAAAAAATTAACATATTAATAATATAAAATTATTAGCAATATGTCAATAAAATATAGAAAAAATTTACTATTTTTTATAGTAAAAAAGTCAAAAAATAAAAGATAATAGTTATAAATATTAGAAGTCCGCGCAGGGAGTTTCTAATTAAAATTGCCGAGCGGAGCAGGGAGCTCCGTCGGGACGAAGCGAGGCCATTTTAATTAGAACTACCGTTGCAGGACATATATAATCTAAATTCTATTATCTTTTATTTTTTTGACTTTTAAAGTGGCTGTTTTGTGGCCGTTCCAGCTTTTCTAGGATATTTGCTTGGTGTCTTGTTTATTTTCTTAATTACAATAATATTTCTTTCTATTTCACTTTCTGGTAATATTATTTTATCTACTTTTTCTATCTTCCCACCTAAGATGTTAATTGCATTTTCTGCTTCTGCAATTTCTTCTTTAACGTTTGGTCCTTTCATACATATACATAATCCATTTAACTTAACAAATGGTAACATATATTCAACTAAAACTCTCAAATTAGCAACAGCTCTAGATGTTACAATGTCCATATTCTCCCTATAATTCAAGTCTTTAGCTAAATCTTCACTTCTTGAATGTATTAAATCTAAGTCATTCAATTTCAAATTGTTTTTTACTTCTTCTAAAAAATTAATTCTTTTGTTTAGAGCATCAACCAAAATAAAGCTTTTGTTTTCATTCACAATTTTTAATGGAATACCTGGAAAACCAGCTCCAGTACCTATATCCATTACAGTTTCAGCATTTCCTATGTATCTATTTATTGTTAAACTATCAATAAAATGTTTTAAAATAATTTCTCTTTCATCAGTAATTGCAGTAAGATTAATTTTTTCATTCCATTCTAGTAGCAAATTGTTATATTCATAGAATCTGTTCGCTTTTTCCTCAGTAATGACAACGTTTATCTGTTTTGCTTTATTTATTAAATTCTCTAAAAATTTCGCTTTTTCCATTACTATTATTGCTCCTTTCTTTTTTATTATACATATTGACTTGATTTTATTCAAAACCATTAAATAGTAACCTTGTTTTGCTCTAAATAAATCAAAAGTACTGAAATATCAGCAGGTGAAACTCCCGATATTCTTGATGCTTGTCCTACAGAATTTGGTTTTATTTTGTTTAATTTTTGTCTTGCTTCTAGCCTCAATCCCTTGATTTCACTATAATCCACATCTTTTGGTAATAATTTTGTTTCTAACT